>JBFFQZ010000318.1:0-3644 GCA_041573235.1 Sulfitobacter sp.
ACGTGGCGCTGTTGAACCCGCGCAAGCTGGGCGTGCCGACGACGGTATTCGTCGAGATAACGTTGCAGGGCCAAGCCGACGAGGTGCTGGACGCGTTCGAGAAATCCGTCGCGCGGATACCGGATGTGCTGGAATGTCACCTGATGGCCGGGTCCGCCGACTACCTGCTAAAGGTCGTGGCCGAGAACACCGAGGATTTCGCGCGGATCCATCGGCAATACCTCGCACGGTTGCCGGGGGTGGCGCAAATGCAGTCGAGCTTCGCTTTGCGCACGGTATTGCAGACAACGGCGCTTCCAGTCTGATTTCGGACTGGTTAACTAGTTAGTATCTTGTGGGCTGCAAGGCGCGCTCTTTACTGATTTTTAGGATTTTCCTGCGACCCTTGTTGCAAGACGTTTGGGCGGACTGCGGCAGATGCCGCCCCCGGACGGATGCGCGCATGAAAAGGGAACGCCATGTCCAGGGAGCAACCGGCCAGAGAGATTGCCTGCGATTTGCTCGACCGCACCCGCTTGGCGCTGCTGACGGGTGACTTCGACAGTTTTACCCGTTGTTTCGAGCTTCCCCAATATGTCGAACTGATCGACGCGCGCCATTATCTCGAGACGGAGGCCCAGATGCGCGAGGTGTTCAAGGCACTGGTCACCAACCTGCGTAACGCGGGCGTCACCCGGATGGAGCGTACCTGCACCGCAGCCGACTGGAAGACCGATGACATCATCGAATTCGTCTACGAATCGGTCCTGTGGGGCAGGGATGGCCCGATGCTGGCCCCGTTTGCGAATTTCTGCATGGCCAAGCGGTTCAGCAACGATTGGAAAATCACCTATTCGCTGAACTCCTTGCCCAGCGGAATGCCGTATGCGCAGGCGTTGGACAAGCTTCAGAAAAGCGGCTGACGGGTCGGGGCGGGCGATCCGCATCCAAAATGAAAAACCCCCGCCAAGCGGGGGCTTGCCGGGGGTCTGATACTTCGCATAACCGAATGAATGACTTACATCATACCTTCGCGTTGTGCTTTCTTGCGCGCCAGTTTACGGGCACGGCGGATCGCTTCAGCTTTCTCGCGTGCTTTTTTCTCGGACGGTTTCTCGAAATGCTGCTTGAGCTTCATTTCACGAAATACGCCTTCACGCTGGAGCTTTTTCTTCAGGGCACGAAGCGCCTGATCGACATTGTTGTCGCGAACACTAACCTGCATGTGGTTTTCACCACCTTTCTAAGTTGAGTTGCAAGGATTTGCAGGAAGTGGCCTCTTAGCAAAGCTGTGCTATATTGTCCAGTGTCTCGCACGATCAGGAGTGACCCCATGACGGACGAATCCATCCAAGCCAAGGACCGCCTGCTTGAGGCGGCGTTGATGCATGTGCCTTTCGACGGATGGTCGCATGCCACGTTTGACGCTGCGGTGCAGGACACGGGGATCGACCCTGCGGTTGCCGACAGCATCTGCCCCCGCGGCGCGGTGGATCTGGCGCTGTATTATCACAAGAAGGGCGATGCCGCGATGCTGGAACGGCTTGGCCAGGCGGATCTGAACGACATGCGCTTTCGTGACCGGATCGCCGCCGCCGTGCGGTTCCGGCTGGAGACCGTCGAGGACAAGGAACTGGTGCGCCGCGGCACGACGCTGTTTGCCCTGCCGATGTACGCGGCCGACGGGGCAAAGGCGATCTGGGGCACCTGCGATGCGATCTGGGATGCGCTGGGCGACACCAGCGAGGACGTGAACTGGTACACCAAACGCGCGACGCTTTCCGGAGTCTACTCGGCCACGGTGCTGTACTGGCTGGGCGACACGAGCGAGGATCACGCGAGCACGTGGGCCTTTCTGGACCGACGCATCGACGATGTGATGCAGATCGAAAAGATCAAGGCGCAGGTCAGGGACAACCCGGTCCTGAGCCGTCTGATGGCGGGGCCCACCTGGCTGCTGAGCCACGTCAAGGCGCCCCAGCGGATGCCGCGTTCGGGATTGCCTGGCAGCTGGACGCGCCCGCGCTTCTGATTGCCGGTGATATATCGCACGGGTGCGATTGCGGCTTTCCGCGCTGCGGCATGACTGTTAGGTCGCGGGCATCTTGACTGCGATGTGGATTTTCCCGTGACCGGAACCGGAGCCCTGCTGGACATTGACGGCGTTGATCTGACGATTGACGGGGGCGCGATCCTGCGCGGGGTCACGCTGCACAGCAACGCACATCGGATCGCAGTGCTGGGCCGCAACGGCTCGGGCAAGACGACGCTGGCGCGGGTCATCGCCGGGCTGCAGGCGCCGGACGCAGGGCGGGTGCGCGTGGCGGGTGTGGATGTCGGGCGGGACCGGCGCGCCGCGCTGGGCGCCGTGGGCATTCTGTTCCAGAATCCCGATCACCAGATCATCTTTCCCACCGTCGCCGAAGAGCTGTCTTTCGGGCTCAGGCAGATGGGCGGAACGCCTGCGCAGGTGGCGCAGGGCGTTGCGCGGATTCTTGACCAATTCGGAAAGAGCCATTGGCACGATGCGGCCATTCACACGCTGTCGCAGGGGCAGCGGCAGCTGGTCTGCCTCATGGCGATCCTCGCCATGGCGCCGCGGGTGATCGTGCTGGATGAACCCTTTGCCGGGCTCGATATTCCCACCGCGCGGCACCTCACACGGGTGCTGGATGGCGTGGCGGCGACACTGGTGCAGATCACCCATGATCCGGTGTCCGTGGCGGGCTATGACCATGCGCTTTGGCTTGATGCGGGACGGGTCGTGCAGGATGGACCCGCGGCCGTGGTCACGCGGGCCTATACGCTGCAAATGGAACAGATCGGAGCGCGGGATGATCTCTCTGACCTCGCCGGTTAGGACGCGCGCCCACGGCTGGCCTGCGGGGGCCAAGCTGCTGGCGCTTTGCCTTGCGTCGGTCGGGCTGTTTTCGCTGGGCGCGCTGTGGGCGCAGGCGCTGGCGGCTGCGGCCGTGCTGGTTCTTTATGCCTGGCCGGGCGCTGTGTTCCTGCGCCATGGGCTGCGGCGGCTCTGGCCGTTGTGGCCCTTTGTCGTGATGGTGCTGGTCTGGCATGTGGTGACGGGTGACGGGCAGACGGGTGCGGTGATTGCCCTGCGGATGCTCAGTGCCGTGGCGCTGGCCAATCTCGTGACCATGACGACGACACTGTCGCAGATGATGGCAGTGGTTCATTGGCTGCTCGGGCCGTTGGCACGCCTTGGCGTGGACTTGCGGGCGATAGAGCTTGCGGTTGCGCTTGTGATCCGCTTTACGCCCGTCCTGACGCAAAAGGGCGGAGCGCTGGCCCAGGCGTGGCGGGCGCGGTCCCGGCGCAGACCGGGATGGCGGATGATCGTGCCGTTCCTGGTGCTGGCGCTGGATGACGCGGATCACGTGGCGGACAGCCTGCGCGCACGCGGCGGACTTTGAAAGCTGGAAACGAAAGAGACCTCAAATGGAACGTAAACTGACTCAGATTGCCCTTTTTGCCGCACTGATCGCGGCGCTGGGCCTGATCCCGCAACTGACACTGGCCTTTGGCGTGCCGATTACGGCGCAAAGCCTTGGCGTCATGCTGTGCGGCACCGTTCTGGGGGCGCGGCGTGGCGGGCTGGCGGCGCTGCTGTTCGTGGCGCTTGTGGCGCTGGGGCTGCCGCTGCTGGC
>JBFFQZ010000319.1:0-3619 GCA_041573235.1 Sulfitobacter sp.
AGCGCAAAGACATCCATGCCCGCGGCCGTGAACCCCGCGGTCAGCGCATTTTCCAGCATGTAGCCCGAGCGCCGCGTATCCTTGCCGATCACCACCCGGTGGCGGCCCGCGCGGGTGGAGAAATACTGCCCCACCGCCATGGCCAGGCGCACGGCGAATTCCGCGGTCATCGGATGCTGCCCCGCGCGGCCACGAATGCCGTCGGTGCCGAAATATTTCTTGCTCATGGGATCGACCTCACTCCACTGTCACGGATTTGGCGAGGTTGCGGGGCTGGTCCACATCCGTCCCCTTCTCGACCGCGGTGTGATAGGCCAGCAGCTGCACCGGCACCGCGTAGACGATGGGCGCAAAGGGGCCGGTGACATCGGGCATCTCGATGCTGTGCCAGGCGTCATCGCCGTTCTCGGCCAGACCCGCCGCGTCCGAGATCATTACGATCTTGCCGCCGCGCGCCATGACTTCCTGCATGTTCGAGACGGATTTGTCGAACATCGCATCGCGGGGTGTCAGCACCACCACCGGCAATTGGTCATCGACCAGCGCGATCGGCCCATGCTTCAATTCACCAGAGGCGTAGCCCTCCGCATGGATGTACGAGATCTCCTTGAGCTTCAGCGCCCCTTCGAGAGCGAGCGGGTACATCGCGCCCCGCCCCAGGAACAGCGCGTCATCGACATGTGCCATCTGGCCGGCGATGTCCTTGACCGTTTTTTCACAGGTCAGCGCCTGCCCGACCAGCCGTGGCACCGCCATCAGCTGCTCTTGCAGCTGCATCTCGGCCTCGGCGGTCAATTGGCCGCGCTGACGCCCCGCGACGATGGCCATGGCGGCCAGTGCGGTCAGCTGGCAGGTGAACGCCTTGGTGGAGGCGACGCCGATCTCGGTGCCGGCAAGAATAGGCAGGGCCACATCGCTTTCGCGCGCGATCGACGACGTGGCGACATTGACCACCGAGAGGATCTTCGTCCCCGCCGCACGGCAATAGCGCAGGGCGGCGAGCGTGTCCGCCGTCTCCCCCGACTGGCTGACAAAGAGCGCCAGCGTGCGGTCGCTCAGCGGCGGCTCGCGGTAGCGGTACTCGGAGGCGATGTCGACCTCCACGGGCAGGCGGGCGATCTGTTCGAACCAGTATTTTGCCGTGTGGCATGCCAGCGCCGCGGTGCCGCAGGCCACCATCACCAGACGGTCCACATCCCGGAAATCAATGCTCTCCAGCAAGGCACGTCCGGCACGGTCCCCCACCTCGCGACCCCCCAGGTAATAGTCGGTGGCGGCCGCCAGCACGCGCGGCTGTTCGGCGATTTCCTTGGCCATGAAATGTTTGAAGCCGCCCTTGTCGACGTTATACGCGTCGATTTCGACGGTCTTGCGCGCGCGGGTCACCTGCGCGCCTTCCGCGTCGTAGAACGTGGCGCCCGCGCGGGTCAGCACGGCGATATCCCCTTCCTCAAGATAGCTGACATCCGAGGTCATGGCCGCCAGCGCCAGCGCGTCGGAGCCCAGGTACATCTCTCCCTCGCCCCAGCCGACGGCCAGCGGCGATCCCTTGCGGGCGGCGATCAGCAGATCGGCCTCGCCCTCGAAGAGAAACGCCAGCGCATAGGCGCCTTCGAGCTTTTCGATCGTGGCACGGGCCGCCGCCTCGGGGGGGTGTCCCTGATCGAGCAGCCAGTTGCACAGCATCGCTACGGTTTCGGTATCGGTTTGGGTTTCGGGAACGATCTGGTGCTCGGCCAGTTCCGCCTGCAGCTGGCGGTAATTTTCGATGATCCCGTTATGGACCACCGCAACCCGGCCACGCGCATGCGGGTGCGCGTTGAGCGTCGTGGCCGCCCCATGGGTCGCCCAGCGGGTATGGCCGATGCCAGAGGTGCCCGTCAGCGGCTCATGGACCAGCAGATCCGCAAGATTGACAAGCTTGCCCAGCGAGCGGCGCCGCTCCAGCCGGGCGGCGTTGCCCGCATCCACGGTGGCGATCCCCGCGCTGTCATAGCCGCGGTATTCCAGCCGCCGAAGGCCATCCACAAGGATCGGTGCCGCCTGATGGTTTCCAATGACGCCTACGATACCGCACATATTCTAAATCCTTCCAATGGCCATTCTGGGCCCAGTCCTGAAAATCCTGTTCGCATCTGCGAGAAACTGCTTCACCGGGCTGCCGATGCTGCAATGTCATCAAGTGCACAAATCAAAGCAAAGAGGTGAAATACTCACAGCACATTTATCCCGGCGGTCTAGCCCAATCGCCCCCCCTTGCCAAGCAGCGCAGACCGCCTGTGATCGGCGGGAAAACACCGCAATCATTTCAGCTTGAAACCTTTCGCATGCGAAAGGCAGGGCGGGGCGCGCTCAGCCCTCTTCCCGCTTGCCCAACCAGCCCAGAAAGGCCGCATCGGGGGCCTGCAGCCTGCGGCGTCCACGCGCGGCCCACAGCGCCTGCCACTCGGCCTGCAACGCGTAGACATCCGCACCGGGGTGCATCTGGCGCGCGCGATCGAGCGCGGCGGCGCTGACGCTCGGCGCGTTCACCGGCGTGTCGATCACCCCACGTCGCTCAAAGCGCATCAGGTCTCCGGGCGCTTCGGTCACGGTGTAATCAGGCAGCGTATCGGCCGCGATCATGTCGCGCAACATCTTGCGAAACACCCGCCGCGGCGACGCCGAGCCGGATTTCTTCAGCAGCGTGTCCACCGACACGGTCCAGCCCGCCTGCCGCCCGCAATGCTTGCGCGCCAGCTCATAGATCCGCCGCTCCAGCGGTTTGCGCAGACCAAAGTAGTCGCGGCTCAGCGTCAGCACCGCCTTGTCCAGAACCGCGCGGTAGAGCCACTCGCTCAGGGTGACCGCCACCCAGAGCATGCGGCCGCCCCGGCCCTGGCGCACGATCTGCCAGCTCTCGATCAGGCCGAAGCCCGTGGTGACCTCCTGCCCGCCGGTCATCATGTTGGTGGTGATGCGCGTGCCTACCAGACGCTCGAACGCATCGCGCAGCCGCTTGTAGCCATCGCCCGAGGTTTCGCGCCCCGTGGCCACCAGCAGATCATGCGCCTTGAGCGTGATCTGGCGCGAGATCGCGCGCCCCGCGTTCTGCGCCGCCATCAACTGACTGATGCAGTAGATCAGGATGTCCTTGTCGTGGATCGTAGCCAGCCCGCGCACCGACGGGGTCACGGTGATGTCGGTGTCATTATGCGTATAGCTGAGAATCCGCCGGTCGGGCCGGGTAGAAAGCGAAAACATCGGATGCTCCATCGAGCCGATGTCATCCTTGGGGGCGGCGTTAAAGATGTCGCACGAAAAAAACGCGCCGTCTCCACGCCCCGGTGCGGGGGTTGCCATGTGGTCTGTCCTGCTCAATGCCTCCTTGCGGAGGCTGCCTGTCTCGATCGCGCCCTCTGGGGCGTCTTGTTCTTGCTGTACCCTTGCGGGCATGCGGTGGTCTTGCGTCCCCCTGGGCGGGATCCAGAGGCCGGATAGGCCTGGTCCTGTCGGGGCACATCGTGCGGCACTGCCCGTGTTTGCACGGATCTGGCGGCACGAATCTGCTTCGTGGTTTCAGTGACGCCGAGCCTAGAGTTATCCACAGGCTGCGTCTAGGGGCGGGACCTGCCGGAGC
>JBFFQZ010000320.1:0-3555 GCA_041573235.1 Sulfitobacter sp.
CCGGGATGATACGCGGATC
This sequence comes from Sulfitobacter sp., assembly GCA_041573235.1. Lineage (GTDB taxonomy): Bacteria > Pseudomonadota > Alphaproteobacteria > Rhodobacterales > Rhodobacteraceae > Sulfitobacter. The sequence continues at coordinate 20 of JBFFQZ010000320.1, forward strand.
ATTTCTGAGCTTGTGAGTTTGTTCGAACTCTTCCCGCGCCGCCGGGTCGCTGGCCAGCAGGCGTTCCAGCTGCTCATCCGCGTCTGGCATCATCGTGCGAAATTTAAGGCACGGAAACGTCGCGCCGCCGAACCCTACACGGCGATGCACGTAAAAGGCGGGACCTCGAGTGATCATCCGGATGCAGAGAGAAATAACGACAAGCACGACCAGGAAATTGGCGAGTGCGATCAGAGAAAACACGATGTCGAAAATTCGTTTGCCGACCCCGCCAAGCGGCAGGGTACGGCTGGAGGACGCAAGGATCGGGGCGATCTTGTCCTGTACAACTCTCGTCGAATTTTTTGTTCTGTTCATAATAACCTCAACCATCTGAAATAAGTGGCGCGGCGCCAAAATCTGCACCGCATTAATCAATTCAATTTCCTCAATGACTTATGGTCGCGTCCGTAAAAAACTCGACCACGTCGCCGGGTTCGACTTTCATGTCGAGCGACGCATTTATCTTTTTCTCACTGCCGTCCGAATGCCTGTAAATCGAAACCGAAAGCGACTGGACCGGTGTGTCAAAGCCAACCTCTCCCAGCAATGACAGCTGCATTTCCAACGCTGCTATGTGTGCCTCAATGTCTTGCACTTCTGTCGTGCTGCGCAGCAATTCCCGCAGGGTGTCCATCTTGTCTGCTGCTTGCGCTGCCGCGGTGCGTTGCCGGTTCCGCGCGATATCCGTTCGCACATTGTAGGCTTCTGCCTCAGCCTCCAGCGCCCGGGACGAAAATGAAAGCAATCCCCGCTGCGCGTCGGTTACGGATCCCGCGGTTACAATGCCGCGTTTCGCCAGATCCTGCGCGCGCTGATACTCTTCTTCGTAGGTTTCGAGGGTTTCCTTGCTGACCTGCTCCAGCTTTTCCAGAACCGCCAAACGGTCTTTCATCTGTTGCAAGGTCAGGTCGGCTGAGCTGTCATTCAGAGTCCGCAGTTCAGCGCGGGCCGCCAGCCACAGCTCGGCCACTTGTGCCACTTCTCGCGGCCCAAGCTCTTCGTCGCGCGGGGCGCTGACGGGTCCTTCCGCCTCAAGCGCAGACAATTCCGCCTGAAGCCGAACAACCGCCGCTTTGGCCAGCGCCAATTGGTCATCCAGAAGACGGCGCTGCACCAAAAGCTTGACGGGGTCACCTGCATTGGCATCTGCAACGATCCGACCGACCCCTCCAGCGATCACCAGCGCCTGACGCACTGTCATTCCGGGCCTGAAAGGTTTTTCTCCGCCCGAACGGACATCGCCGGCAACGTAGACGGGCCGGTATTCAGCGACAGAGACGAAAACATTCGATGCTTCGATCTTGCGCCAGACGGCGGCCTCTCCGGTCATATTCAGGCGAATGGGCTCAAAGCTGAGCTCTTGCGCCACCGAAAATTTCAGTTGTTCGATTGTCAGCCCCGCAGCGGCCATGCGTCCAATCATCGGCAGATTGAGTGATCCGTCGCTTTCGATGGTCGCAAGTGTATCGAGGTCCCGTGTTCCGACAACAGACAAAGAGACCCGGTCCCCCGGGGCAAGTATGATATCGGCCTTTGCGATCGAAAAATTTACAGATGAAAAAATAAAAGAACAGATCGCCAAAGGAACTAGCTTGGCAGCGAGACGAAACATTATTTACCCCCACTGCAATCCTAACAAACACGTTTCTTAAATAGCAACAAATTAAGAAGGTTGGCGCGACTGTCTATGCTTTCAGGTGCGCGGACAGGACCTAAGTTCACCCACTGGTAGAAAGGGGGGAGGGATTTCTCGGTGATTGTTGCCATGTTTTTCTCGATCGGGGCGTTTACCTGGGCAAACCGGTTTCACCGATGGCCTTTTGATTCGACACAGGACACGAGGACTGACAGAATCGGGATATCTAGAAACCCCGTCTTCTTGCGTAGCCCGCTCATTTTGCAAACGATCTTTTTCAACCTGCGTTTCCTGACCCAGCCGATGTCCGGCATGCAGCGTTATGCCCAAGAGCTTCTCACCGCCCTCGACACGTTGATAAGCAGGCAACCGGGCCGACTGGAAGGCGTTCGGTTTGTCGGGCTGCGCCCGCCGGGGGCGCATCGCAAGGTTGCGTGGAATTCCATCGAACAGCGCGTGATCGGCTACGGCGTTGGTCATCTTTGGGAGCAGACTGCGCTGGCGCGCGTCGCGCAAAGTGGCATTCTGGTCAGCCTTGGCGGCACCGGGCCGTTGCTTCACCGCCGTCATGTTCTGGCGTTGCATGATGCGAATGTCTTTGCCAATCCGAAGTTCTTTTCGCGTCGATACAGCCTGCTTCACCGCACGCTCAGGCCGCGCCTCGCACGGCGTGCGGAGCGTCTGATCACCATCTCTGAGTTCTCGCGTGGGGAACTGTCGCGTTATTGCGGGGTCGGCAAGGACGATTTCACAATCATAGGTGACAGCGCGGAACACATTCTGGGTGTCGGCAAGGACACTTCGATCTTGGAAAAGAATGATCTGAAACCGGGGGGGTACGCGCTTTGCGTGGGCAACCAGAGCCCGAACAAGAATATCGCGCTGGCTTGTGTGGCTTTTGGCATGGCGCGGTCGCGCGACATGAAGCTCGCGATTGCCGGTGGCAGCGCGCCCGCGCTTCGGGCCGCGCACGTGCAAGAGGCCGACTGGCAGGTGCCTTTGGGCCGGGTCAGCGACGAAGCTTTGCGAACGCTCTACGAAAACGCGGCCGTTTTCATCTTTCCGTCAATCTACGAAGGTTTCGGCGTACCACCACTTGAAGCAATGGCATTGGGCTGCCCTGTGGTGGCCTCGGACAGGACGGCCATGCCAGAGATCCTGGGTGACAGTGCCGTGCTTTTTTCCTGCAACGACACACAGGCTTGCGCCGGTGCGCTTCGCACAGTGCTGGCCATGAACGATGTCGAACGCGCCGAAATGATCGCAAAAGGGCGCGCGACAGCACAGAGCCATAGCTGGGCCAGATCTGCTGACACACTTGCCTCGCTCCTCGAGGGTATGCTCTGACATTCAGCGGTTCCGTGCCAGCCAGTCCGCCCTGACGTCCTGCCATTTCGCCCGCGCGTCCGCGCCATTCAGAACGGTGAAACCCCGCGGCGGCAACGGATAGTCCTCGGGCAGCGGGTCGTCGGAAAGATTGAGGTAAAGATTACCGCTGCCAAAGGTCATCTTCGACCAGGCATCCCGCATGCTTTGCCAACCGAAATGATCGACCTTTTCGATCGCAAAAACCGAATTGCGGATATCGAGTTTCGGACTCGGGTCCGAGACCTTGAATATTCCCCCGTGAGTCATCTCTCCGCGAAACAGATAAGATGTCATTCGGATCAGCACACCGTCCATCTTGATCAGGTTTTCAGTTCGGTCGGGCGTGTTGCTGTCGAAGGCGCTCAGCCCGACAAAAACCCCGTCAAACAGGCTGTTGCGGATCACACCGTTCATACCGGTGTCATTCTCTACCGCGTCGTCGCGGATGTCTTGCAGGTGCACGTCTTCGATCGTGAACTGATCCCCATCG
>JBFFQZ010000321.1:0-3545 GCA_041573235.1 Sulfitobacter sp.
ACCGCGCTCACCCGTTCGGATGGGCAGGCGCTGGTGTTCCTGATGCTCTGCGGTCGCACCGCCGCCCAGAATGCCGAGGTCAGCCGCGAAGACGTGGCCGCCTCGATCCGTCAGCGCCGACTGTCGGGTTTTGCCGACAGCCTGCTGGCCGAACTGCGCTCTGATGCCCGCATCGTCCTGAAATGAAACCCGTTGTCCTGACCTGTGGAGAACCCGCAGGCATCGGCCCCGAGGTCGCCGCACGCGCCTGGGCGGCGCTGGCCGACCGCGTGCCGATGCTGTGGCTTGGCGATCCGCGCCACCTGCCGCCCGGCACCCCCGATGAAACCATCGCCACCGCAGCCGAGGCCGCTGATGTCAGCGCCCGCGCCCTGCCCGTGCTGGCCCATCCCTTTGCAGGACAGGCAGTGCCCGGTGTGCCCGACCCGGCCAATGCACGGGGTGTGATCGACGTGATCGCCCGCGCGGTGGACCTCGTGCAGACCGGGGCCGCGGCCGCCATCTGCACCGCGCCGATCAACAAGAAGGCGCTCAAGGACGGCGCCGATTTCGCCTATCCCGGCCATACTGAATATCTTGCCACACTCGCGGGGCGGAGCGACGTGGTGATGATGCTTGCCTCTGACCAGCTGCGGGTTGTGCCCACGACCATCCACATCGCGCTTGAGCAGGTGCCGACGGCGCTGACCCCCGCGCTTTTGCGCCGCACGATCGAGATCACCCATGACGGGCTGCGCGACCACTTCGGCATCCCGGCGCCCCGTCTGGCAGTTTCCGGCCTGAACCCGCATGCCGGCGAAGGCGGCGCGATGGGCGGTCAGGAAGAGGCGTGGATGGCCGATCTGATCCGCGACATGCAGGACGAGGGCTATGCGCTGCGCGGCCCCCTGCCCGCCGACACGATGTTCCACGCCGCCGCCCGCGCCACCTATGACGCCGCCATCGCGATGTACCACGATCAGGCGCTGATCCCGATCAAGACGCTGGATTTCGACCGCGGCGTGAACGTCACGCTGGGCCTGCCCTTTATCCGCACATCGCCCGATCATGGCACCGCCTTCGACATCGCGGGGCGCGGCATCGCCAACCCCTCCAGCATGGTCGAGGCGATCCGCATGGCCCACCGGATGGCCACCCGATGAGCACGATCGACACGCTTCCCCCCCTGCGGCAGGTCATCGCCGACCATGGGCTGAGCGCGCGCAAGTCGCTCGGACAGAATTTCCTGCTGGACCTCAACCTCACCGCCAAGATCGCGCGGCAGGCGGGCGATCTGAGCCAATGCGACGTGCTTGAAATCGGCCCCGGCCCGGGCGGTCTGACGCGCGGGCTTCTGGCTGAGGGCGCGCGCCGGGTGCTGGCCATCGAAAAGGACCGCCGCTGCCTGCCCGCACTGGCCCAGATCGCCGAAGCCTATCCCGGCCGTCTTGAGGTGATCGAGGGTGACGCGCTTGAAATCGACCCGCTTGCACATCTGACGCCGCCGATCCGCGTGGCCGCCAACCTGCCCTACAACATCGGCACAGAGTTGCTGGTCCGGTGGCTGACCCCGCCCGAATGGCCGCCGTTCTGGCAAAGCCTGACGCTGATGTTCCAGCGCGAAGTCGCCGAACGGATCGTGGCGCAACCAGGGTCAAAGGCCTATGGGCGTCTCGCGTTGTTGGCTCAGTGGCGCAGTGATGCAAAGATCGTGCTGACCCTGCCGCCCGAAGCCTTCACCCCGCCGCCAAAGATCTCAAGCGCAGTCGTCCATCTGACCGCACTGGAAAAGCCCCGCTTCGAAGCGGACGCCGCAATACTGTCCCGTACGGTCGCAGCGGCCTTCAACCAGCGCCGCAAGATGCTGCGCGCGGCACTCAAGGGGGTCGCCCCCGATATCGAGGACCGTCTGCGCGCCGCCGGGATCAAGCCGACCGAACGCGCCGAACAGGTGCCTCTCGAAGGGTTTTGCGCGTTGGCGCGCGAGCTTGCCAAACGCTGACGGTCCGGTCACGTACCGGCACGGGTGCCGAAGTGCTCCGCGACAAGCGACGGCCATGATCCTGCGGCCCCCTGAAAGCGAGCTGTCGCTCGCGCGGGATCAACCAAGGTTGATCATGCAGCAGATAGTTTGGATCCATCCCACGCGAAAACCCGGCGTCGATACCGGGCCATGCACCCGTCCCTATGGACATATCGGCCCCTCAAGGACCAAGCGGGTGCGATCTTTCCAGACCTGGGGCAAAAGGCAGACGCCTCTTTGCTATTCCGCTGCTTCGGGCTGGTCGCCACTGTTATCGGGCGCCTGATCGTCGGTTTTGGGTTTCGGTTTGCGCCGGGGCGCGCGCCGGGTCTTTGGCTTGCTCTCGGGCGTTTCGACCAGATTGCTCTCGTCGGCGTCGTCCGGCTGGGATTCCTGGGACAGGTCGGGCTGCTTATTCTCAGGTTGCTTGCTGTCGTGCTGCTGCTTGGGCTGATTGGCCGCTTCACGCTCCTGACGTTCCGCGCGCTCGCGGTCACGCTCGGCCTGACGCTCGCGGTTCTGACGCTCCAGCTCTTCACGTTTGGCGTCCTGTTCCTTCTGCGCCTCGCTCAGCAGGCGCAGGTAATGCTCTGCGTGCTGCTGGAAACTCTCCATAGCGACACGGTCATTGGACAGCTGCGCATCGCGGGCCAGTTGATTGTATTTCTCGATTACCTGGCTGGGTGTGCCGCGTACCTTGCCCTCGGGTCCCGAGCTTTCGAACACCCGATTGACGACATTACCGCCTTGGCTGGTCGAACGGTTACGGTTGGTTTTGTTACGCGAACGCGATCTTTGAGGTTTCATAAAGAGGATCAGCCTTTTGGTGCTGTTGTATCGTTCGGTCCGGTGGCGCGCGCGGCGCCTATTGTCGGCACATGAAGGTGTCGGCACATTGAGATGTCGACACATGGGGATGTTGGGCATAATGCCGCGCGGGACCGCAAATCTGCATCCACCGCTGCAACGCTTCCTGCATACCCCTCTCTGACCCCGAGGGGCAAGAGCGAATGCAGTGAAAATTCATTAAATCAGCGTTGTAACGGCCTCAGGCGGGGTTTTGCGCGCAAATAATCCGGTCACGACCATCCAGATCGGGCAGAATCGCCACATCGGCCCAGCCTGAGTTTTCAAAGATGCTCCGCACCTGCGGGCCCTGCTTCCAACCGATCTCGACCAGAACACGGCCCTCGGCGGTCAGGTAACCCTGCGCCTGCGCCGCGATCAGGCGGTACACGCTCAGCCCGTCAGCGCCGTCCGTCAACGCCATGGCAGGCTCGTGCAGCGCAAGCTCCGGGGCGACGCCGCGCATTTCATCCTGCGCCAGATAGGGAGGGTTTGCCACGATCAGATCGAACCGTCCGTCAACGGCGGCAAACCAATCCGATTGCCGGATGTCCGCACGCCCCGCCACGCCGTGCAGAACCGCATTGGCGCTTGCCTGCAAACACGCGCCCTCGGACAGATCGACACCCAGCCCAGTCGCGCCCGTCCGTTCCGCCAGCAGTGTCACCAGGATACAGCCCGACCCGGTGCCCAGATC
>JBFFQZ010000322.1:0-3538 GCA_041573235.1 Sulfitobacter sp.
GCGCAACACTCGCAATCTGTCCAGAACACCTTGCAGGATATACCCGGCTGCCACGTGGTCGATCACCTCGGCGCGACGTTTTCGGGTCGTATCCGCCTCGAGCAGCGCGCGTTCGGCCGCTACCGTGGACAGACGTTCGTCCCAATAGCCAATCGGCAGATCCGGGTGGAGCCGCGAGAAATTGCGGGCGAATGCCCGGGTGGACTGGCAACGCGGCCCTTCGGAGCCATCCATGTTGTACGGCAGCCCCAGGATCAGCCCGCCAATGCCGCGCCCTGCGATGATCTCGGACAGCCGCGCGGCATCAAGGCCGAATTTCCGGCGGCGCACTGTTTCCAGCGGCGTCGCCACCGACAGAAAGCTGTCCGTCACCGCCACGCCAATCGTCTTTTCCCCAAGGTCCAGCCCGATCAGGGCCTGCATCGGGGGCAGGGCATCCGCGAAATCTTCGATGTCTTCGAAAATCAATCGATCACCCCTGCGCGCCGTCCTGCGGCGTTGATCAGCTCAAGCGCGTCCTTGTCGTCGGCAAACACCTCGACCGCATTGGTGTGGATCGCCCGAGCTTCCTGCCAGCGGCCCAACACGCCCAGCGACGATATCAGGCGCGCCCAATCGCGCGCGGGGCCGCCCTCGGTGGCAAGCCGGTCCGACAGGCCCTGCACCATCGAACCGATCATCTCCATCCGCTCTGCGGGGCTCATCTCCTGCGCCGCGATCATGTCCTGCGCCGAGGGGCCGGAGGCGCCCGGACCGATGGCGGGAATCGCATAGCGGACCCCTGCAAGCTGTGCCAGTTCCTCGATCTGGTCGAGGATCGGCGGGATCCACGGCGCGTCTTCCGGGCCTGCGCGCAGCAGCGCGTCCCACAGGCGGAACGCCTGGTCGGGGCGCCCGGTTTGCGCCAGCATCAGCCCGATATAGTAGCGCGCCGTGCCATTCGCGGGATCCCGTGACAGCACCGCGCGCAGGCTTCTTTCGGCCTCGGGCGAGACATAGCCGCCTGCCGCCAGCACCTGCAATTCGCCCAGCGCGGCAATGTCGGCGACAGTGCTCTGCTGCCCCTTGATCCGAACCACCGCGCCCTGTGCTTCCTTGGCGGCCCGGAAGTTGCCGATCCGGCGCTCCTGCTGCGCCAAGAGCATGTGGCCCTGAAGGTCATCGGGCCGCGCCGCGACCGTTTCGCGCAGGCGCGCGAGCAGGGTGCGGTATTCGTCACTCATGTCCTGCGGCAGATCGACGTCGGGCAGCGAGGCTTCGGCCACCGCCTGCGCCGGACGGCTCTTGCGGACTTCTTCGGCAAAGGCGATGCGGTCCTTTAGCCCCATGTCACCGTAGCCCGGCGCGCCCAGCAGGATATAGCCGGCCACGCCGCCCGCAATACCGGCGGCAATCAGCGCAAGCGCCACCGGCGTTGGCGCGCGGGACCTGTCGGCCGTGTCGGCGTGCAACGCCTTGTCGGCGGCCAGCAGACGGCGCGCGATCTCGGCGTGGACCCTTTCGGCATCGGCGGGCGCGATCACGCCGCGCGCCACGTCGCGATCCACTTCGCCCAACTGCGCGCGATAGACGTCAACGTCCGACGCCGCACGCGGTGCAATCTCGCGCGCGCCGCCGCGCAACACGGCGCGGGCCAGTATCGCGGCCACCATCAGCGTGATTGCCGTCGCAACGGCCCAGAAACTCAGCATATCGTCACCTTCATAATTGTTGGCAGACTTACCCCGCCAGCCCCCCCGACAAAAGAGCCAAAGCGCGCCGCACACCTGATCGTGTCCTATCGCCGCACCCCCAATGTTCGCCATGTCGCAAAATTGATAAGGAATGCCGCGCGCGGTATCCTCTTTTTCGGTCGCTCCCCCATGTAGAAGACCTTAGGGGGCTTCATGCCCCGAATCCCCGCCCCAGGCCCGTTCCGGAGACGTCTGATGAAAAAATACTCCGTTTTTGCCGTTGCACGCGAAGCGATGCGCCACCACACCGGCTGGACCCGCGCGTGGCGCGATGCGGCGCCGAAAAAACGCTATGATGCGGTGATCATCGGCGCCGGGGGCCACGGGCTGGCCACCGCGTATTATCTGGGGAAGAATTTCGGCATTACAAATGTCGCGATCCTCGAAAAGGGTTGGCTGGGCGGGGGCAACACCGGGCGCAACACGACCATCATCCGCTCGAACTATCTGCAGGATCCGTCGGCCGCGATCTACGAGAAATCCCGCTCGCTCTATGAAACGATGAGCCAGGACCTGAACTACAACGTGATGTTCTCGCCACGTGGCGTGATCATGCTGGCCCAGACCGAACACGAGATCCGCGGCTACAAGCGGACGGCCCATGCCAACATGCTTCAGGGCGTGCAGACCGAATGGATCGAGCCTGCCCGCGTGAAAGAGCTGGTGCCGATCATCAACCTTGCCGGGCCGCGCTATCCGGTGCTCGGCGGGTTGTGGCAGGCGCGCGGGGGCACGGCGCGCCACGATGCGGTGGCCTGGGGCTATGCGCGGGCCTGTTCGGACATGGGCATGGACGTGATCCAGAAATGTGAAGTCACCGGGATCACGCAGGAAAACGGCAAGGTCACCGGCGTCTCGACCACCCGCGGAGACATCGGCTGCGACAAGGTCGGCATGGTCGTTGCGGGCCACTCGGGGCACCTGGCGGAAATGGCGGGTTTCCGGCTGCCGATCGAATCCGTATCGTTGCAGGCGCTGGTGTCGGAACCGATCAAACCCTGCATGGACGTGGTCGTGATGGCCAACACCGTGCACGGCTACATGAGCCAGTCCGACAAGGGCGAGATGGTCATCGGCGGCGGCACCGACGGCTACAACAACTACACCCAGCGCGGGTCGTTCCACCACATCGAGGAGACCGTGCGCGCCCTGATCGAGACCTTCCCGATGGTGTCGCGCCTCAAGATGCTGCGCCAGTGGGGTGGCATCGTGGACGTCACCGGAGACCGCTCACCCATCCTCAGCAAGACGCCGGTCGAGGGGGTCTTCATCAATTGCGGCTGGGGCACCGGCGGGTTCAAGGCGATCCCGGGCTCGGGCTGGGCCATGGCCGAACTGATGGCCAAGGGCCGCTCGCCGCTGACGGACGCCTTCGGGCTGAACCGTTTCACCGAAGGCCGCTTCATCGACGAAAGCGTCGCGGCGGGGGTGGCGCATTGATGTCCGAGGTCGGTTTGGAAAAATTGGGACTCCAAGCGTCCTATTCCGTTGCTTTTGTGCCGGTCCGGTTCGGACCATGCGACACAGGAACGGACGCGCGGCTTTCGGCTACAGAGCGTCGCAGTCCAAAGCATTTCAACTGCCGTTGCCCAGAGGTGAAAATAGCATGCTGATCGTATCCTGCCCCTGCTGCGGCGTCACCGCCGAGGAAACCGAATTCCACGCCCATGGCGAGGCGCATATCACGCGCCATACCGTCGGCTCCTCCGATGACCAGATGGAGACCTATCTGTTCATGCGCAAGAACCCCAAGGGGGTCCATTTCGAGCGCTGGCGCCACCAGAATGGCTGTGGCAAGTGCTTCC
>JBFFQZ010000323.1:0-3517 GCA_041573235.1 Sulfitobacter sp.
ACCCGGTGCGCTGCTGCACGCTGACGATATCGCCAAGGGCCACGTAATTTCCCGCAGGCGTGCGCATCTGCGTGCGATCCAGGAAATCGGCGGTCAGCTCGCCCTCGGGCAATTCCACCCGGATCGTCGCCGACCGCGGCCCGTCGGGATAGCTCGCCGCCTCGATCCCGCCCAGCCGGTTGCGCAGGGTGCGGCCCAGCCCGTCGATGGTAAAGCCCAACGCCAGCCCCTGCGGGGTCAGATCGAGAATGAGTTCTTCCTTGTCGTAGGCCAGATTGTCCTGCACGGCGCTGACTTCGGGATATTGCAGCAGCGCGGTCTGCAAAGCCTCCGATGCGTTCTTGAGCGTCTGGGTGTCGGCGCCATAGAACTGTACGTCCAATGCATCGCCGCCGGGACCCGAGCGCCAGCCCCGAAAGCTGACGGTTTCGACCAGCGGATGGTTCACCACCTCGTCCTGAAGGGCCGCCACGAAGGCAAAACTGGAATAAGGCCGCAGATCGGCGTCGATCAGCTCGATCGAGATGCCGCCAAGCAGATCCGCGTCTTTGCCATCCGCCGCCGTCAGCCCCCGTCCCCCGTTGCCGCCCACCTGCGCCATCACATAGTCAAGCGGGTTCGCGCCATGCTCGGCCTCGAGGCGGGCCGCGACGGCATCGGTCGCGCGCTGCATCTCGCGCATCATCGCAAGGGTGTCAGCGCGCGTGGCGCCTTCGACCATGATGAAGTTACCGGTGACGGATCCACGTTCGGGCGCATTGAAAAAGCGCCACTGCACGTCGCCCCGGATGAACAGCGCGATCTGGCTGGCCAGCACGACAACAACCCCGGCCAGCACGACGTAGCGCGCGGCAATCACACCGGCCATGAAGGGCCGGAACAGCCGTTCGCGCACCCAGACAAAGCCGCCTCCGATCACCACGGAGGGCGTGTCGATCCCGTGTCGCCCGATGGCGCGCAACGCCTTGCCGGTCTGTTCAGGCCGCAGGGCGACATAGGCTGCGATCAGCACGGCGGCGGTGATTGCCAGCACCGTACCACCGCCAAGGACAATCCCCGGAGCAGCCGCCACATCCGCCCCGGTCACCGTGAGAAAGAGATGGATGACGCCGAACACAAGCGCGGATACCAGCGCTGTGGATACCGCAGCAGTCACGACGACCCCGATCAGCAGTTTTGCGCTCGAAAATTTCGCGCGCTTGTTGGTGCCCGCCAGCGCGTGGTGCATGTGATGCGGCAGGATCAGGAAACATTCGATCAGCGACGCGATCAGCACGGCGATCACGGTGAAGGGAATATCGCGGATCAGATCGCCAAAGCGTCCGCCCACGGCGACAAGCCCGAAAAACGCGATCACCGTGGTCAGGGTCGCGGCGAACACCGGCATGGCCATGCGCTGCGCCGCGCCCTCGGCCGCCTCGGCCGCCGACATGCCGCCCATGCGATATCGGTGGTCGGCGTGTTCGCCCACCACGATCGCGTCGTCCACCACGATCCCGAGGGTGATGATCAACCCGAAAAGCGAAATCATGTTGATCGTCAGCCCGCCCAGGTACATCAGCGCAATCGCGGCCCCCATGGCCACGGGGATACCCGCGGCAACCCAGAACGCCGTGCGCGCGTTCAGAAACAGGAACAACAGCGTCACCACCAGCCCCAGGCCCATCAGCCCGTTGTCGATCAACAGATCCAGCCGCCCGGTGATCGCCGCCGCACGGGTCCGGATCAGCTCGATGGTGACGTTCGCGGGCAGGCTCGCCTGCAATTCGGCGGCCACGGTTTCGACCTGTTCCTGGATACCGATCGCATCGCCCCGGTCGGAACGGTCCACCCGGACCGACATCGCGGGCGCATCGCCCACGAAAAAGCTCATCTCGCGGTCCACGCCCTGCGCCCGCACGGTAGCCACGTCGCCGATCACCAGCTTCGAGCCATCGGCGTTGGAGCGCAGCGTGATGCCCGCGATCTGCTGGGCAGAGCGTTTGGCGGTCCCGGTGCGGACACGGGCATTGGCGCCCTCCACGTCTCCCGCGGGATCGGCGTCCACCTCGCCCGCGATGGCGGCGGCGATTTCCGCCATGGTCACGTCATGGGCAATCAGCTTGGCCAAAGGCACCTCGACCAGCGTTTGCGGTGCGGCGACCCCCTGTATGGTGGTGCGCGTGACCCCGGCGGCAAACAGCCGGGTCACAAATTCATCGGCAAAACGACCCAGTTGCGCAGGCGCCACCGGACCGGTGATCACCACGTCCGTCACCCGGTCGCGCCAGGCGCCGCGCCGGACGACCGGCTCTTCGGCCTCTTCCGGCAGGCCGGTGATCGCGTCGACGGCGGTCTGCACGTCATTGGCCGCGCGCGCCATGTCCCAGCCCGGCTCGAATTCCAGCGTGACAAGGCTGCGCCCCTCGCGCGATGTGCTCTCCGAGCTTTCGACCCCCTCGACACCCAGAAGCGCCGTCTCGAGCACCTGCGACACCGCTTCGTCCACATCCTCGGCACCCGCGCCCTCCCACAGGGTCGTCACGCCCACATTGTCGAGGATCACGTCCGGAAAGAACTGCGCGCGCATGTTGGGGGCCGCGGCAAAGCCCGCGACGAGCATAAGCACCAGCAGCAGATTGGCGACCGTGCGATGACGGGTAAAGTAGGACAGGATGCCGCTCGCGGTCCTGGGAATGTCACGGACCATGGATCAGCCCCCCATCCGGCTCTCGATACGCTCGACCATCCGGGCGGGCACCTGCCGCTCTGCCAAGCGGGCCAGTACCCGCGCCTTGGCTTCTTTGGGCATCCGCGTATTGCCCTCGACGAGGGCCACCAGCCTTGCGCGCCGCTCTTCGGTCAGCTCGACCATCTCGGGAGCCTCGGGCGCGGCCCCCTTGCGCAGCGGTTTGACCGCGATCCCGGCGCCCAGCAGCGGCGAGCGTGCCTCGACGACCTCGCGGCCCGCGATGTCACCGCGGACGATCACATCGTCGCCCTGCCGCCTCAGGACGGTGACCTGCGCCGCCTCCAGACGGTTTTCGTCGTCCAACACCAGCACCGCACCGCCTGCATCCACGGCCGACGCAGGCAGGCGGATCACGCCCGTCAATGCGGGTTCCTGCACCCGCACGGTCACGAAATCACCCGGTTTGAAACCCGGCGCCCGGCCCAGCGCAGCAAAGACCAGACGCCCCGTCTGCCCCTCACCTGCCGCCGCGGATGTGCGCGTGACCCGGCCCGATGCCTCGAGGTCGACGCCCGCCGCGTCCAACGTCACCCGTACATCCGCCTTGAGAATTTCGCCGTTCTGATCCAGAAGCCGCGCGTATTGCGCAGTGGACAGTCGAAACGAAACCTCGAGATCATCCGCGTCGATCAAATCGGCCAATCGCTCGTTCGCGGCAACAAGACGCCCCTCCACCACGCTGGTCGCGCTGAGTGTGCCATTGAAAGGCGCGCGTAGCACCGTGTCCGCCAAGCGCCGCTCGGCCTCGGCCAGAGCGATGCGCGCGCGGGCCGTGCGCGTGACGGC
>JBFFQZ010000324.1:0-3492 GCA_041573235.1 Sulfitobacter sp.
GTGATCTTCATCATGTTGCCCGACAAGAAAACCTCATCGGCATTGCGGAAATCCTCGAAGTTCAGAACGCTTTCATGCACTTTCATCCCCTCCTCACGCATGTTCTTCAGGTGGCGCGCGCGGGTGATGCCGGCAAGGAACGTACCGTTCGGGACAGGCGTAAAGACTTCGCCATCCTTGACCATGAACACATTGGCCGTGGCGCTTTCGGCAACATTGCCGATCGCGTCGGCCACCAGTGCATTGCCAAAACCCTTGCTGCGTGCCTCTGCCAGCATGCGCGCGTTGTTGGGGTAAAGGCATCCTGCCTTGGCGTTGACCACGTTGTCCTCCAGTACCGGACGGCGAAACCGCGTCCGTGTCAGGGTCGAGGCGGCTTCCGGAGGTGCCATCGGGATCTCTTCGAGCGAGATCGCGAAGCCGGTCGCGCCCGGTCGTGGCACAATGCCCAGATCGTCGCCCTCCAGCGCCCAGTACATCGGCCGGATATAGACTGCGGCCGTACGCGGATAGGCGGCCAGCCCCTCGCGTACCATGGCGACCATGGTTTGCGTGTCGACCGTCGGTGTGATCATCAGCGCTTCGGCAGAGCGGTTGATCCTTGCGCAATGCGCCTCAAGGTCCGGCGCCAGCCCGTCGAACAGGCGGGCGCCATCGAAAACCGTCGTGCCCAGCCATGCACCATGGTCGGCTGCCTTCATGATGCTGACATCGCCGTCGTGCCATTTCCCTTCGAAAAAGGTGCGGATGTTCGTGCCGGTGGCCATGGTGGTTTCCTTTGGAGCGGGCGCTCAGGGGGCGCTGCGGTAAATGCCTTCGGGCAGATTGAGCGCAGCGGCAAGATCGCGCAGCTGATTTGGCGACAGGGTGATCTTGTGCACCCGGTCGGTCTTTGCATCCCATTGCTCGATCGTGATCTGGCTGGCAAAGGCGTTCAGCGTGACGTCCTCGCGCAGCGGCGCTTCACCCTCGTCGACAAGGGTGATCACGGTGGCGTCGAATTCATGCTCGATGGTAAACATGTGTCCGAGACTACCCGAACCTCACGGCGGCGCAAGCGGACATTGCCGGTCGTTCCGCGCCCATCGCCTGTGATGTCGCACCGGGGCGGCGCCGGACCGCCCGCGCGATGTGGTGGCAACCGAAGACGCTGGCCCCCCGCGCGCAGCATGCTAGACTGTCTAGCGTACTAGATACAAAAGGATACTTCCTGATGATGACGCGCGCTTTTGCCGCTTTGGGTCTGATCGTCGCGCTGACCGCGTGTGGACCGGTGCCGACCGTGACCACGCCTCTCAATCAGCCTGCCCGGCAATCCGGCGCGGCGGTAACACCCCTCCAGGCCGCGCGGAGCTTCGTGCGGGTGGTCAACACGCTGGAGCCTGTGGCCGAGAGCGAATGCCGCGCCCGCACGACCAGCGCGAATTGCGATTTCTACATTGTCGTGGATGACCGACCCGGTCAGCCCGCGAATGCCTATCAGACGCTGGACCGTCAGGGCCGCCCGATCATCGCCTTCACGCTGGCGCTGATCGACGATGCGCGCAACGAGGACGAACTGGCCTTCGTTCTGGGCCATGAGGCGGCCCACCACATCGCGGGCCACATCGCGCGCCAGCAGCAGAACGCGGTCGCGGGGGCGGTGATCTTTGCCGGGCTTGCGACGCTCAGCGGTGGCGACGCTTCCGCAGTGCGGAACGCGCAGCAGCTTGGCGCGCAGGTCGGCGCGCGCAGCTATTCCAAGGAATTCGAGCTTGAGGCGGATGCGCTGGGGACCATCATCACCTCGCGCGCAGGCTTCGACCCGCTGCGTGGTGCGGCGTTCTTCACCCGTATCCCCGATCCGGGGGATAAATTTCTGGGCACCCATCCGCCCAACACGGCGCGCCTGGATACGGTGCGCCGCACGGCTGCCGGGCTTTAGCGCGATGTGCCGGGGGCAGCAGAACCACTGGCTTTCGCATGGGTCCGGGGGATCTCTCTGCCCCGAACCGGATTGCCGCACTGGGTGACCGACAATTGCGAGGCGGACCTGTCGTGAAGAAACTGGGCAACATCCTGAGCGATCGGGGCAGCAAATATGCGGTCTCGGGCTGTCCGGTGGGCAGCCGGGCCGAGATCGACGCAGCCGTGAAGGCGCTGTTGCGCGACAAGGCCTATACCAAGGCGACCCACAACACATGGGGCGCCGTGCTGGCGCAGGACGGCCCGATCAAGGCGGATGACGGCGAAAGCGGCGCCGGTATGGTGATCCTGCGCATGCTTGAGCGTGAAGGGCTGGAGGGGCACCTGGTTGTCGTCACGCGCTGGTATGGCGGCAAACACCTGGGCGGCGATCGTTTTCGCCACGTCCAGACCTGCGTGCGCGCCTACCTGGACGCGCTGTCAGATGCTTAGGGCGATTGCCGCGAAAAAGCAGATCGACGCTACGAGCACGAAACAGTGCCATATCGCATTCTGATAGGGCAGGTGGGTGCGCGCATAGATGATCGTCCCCAGCGAATAGATCAGACCGCCCGCAACGATCAGCGCCATGGCGGTCCCCGGCAATCGCATCCACAGGGGCCGGATCAACAGCACCGACAGCCAGCCCATCGCAAGGTACAGCGGCAGCGATGCACGGGCCTGCGTGCTCCAACCGCGCAGTTTGGCCACGGCACCGCCAAGGGCAAGTGTCCAGACCAGCCCGAGGATGCCATAGGCGAAACCGGACCCGATCAGGACCACGAGCGGCGTATAGGTGCCTGCGATCTTGAAATAGATGGCCGCATGGTCGATCCGGTTGAGCAGCGAGCGCGTGCGCTCCGCAGGCGACAGGTGATAGACCGCCGAGGCCGAGAAAGCCGCGATCATCGACGCGCCATAGACCGCCGCTGCGGTCAATGTCAGCCCGTCATGTCCGGGCAGCATCAGCAGAATGCCCGTGCCGGGCAGCGCAAAAGCAAGCCCCGCCGAATGGACGATCCCGTCGGCTATGGTCTCTGATCTGGAGTGCGGGTAGGGCATGGTTTCGATCTTATCAGGTTTGGTGTCAGGTTGCGGGGATGACCTTTCGTCAGCTCCTTCGTTCGCGTGCCAGGTGCATCCGGTAGAGCAGCGGTGCCAGCACGTGGTCATACACCCGGCAGGCAATCCAATGCACGCCGGGAAGGTTCACGGTGCGCGCCAGCAAGCGGGTCTGCGGGATCTGCTGCCAAAGCAGCACGAACGCGGGCACGCCGCCGTAGATCTGTCCGCCCTTGCGCACATGCAACCGCCTTGCCGCATCCTCGCGCGTGATCCCCCAGGTCTCAAGCCGTGCGGCGTCGCCCAGATCATCGTAGCGGATCGGCAGCGCCTGATCGGAACTCAGCCGGGCGTAGTGGTCCACCTCGCGGCTGCAAATCGGGCAGGACCCGTTATAAAGCACTTCGGTTTTTTCTGACATATACAGTAGATAGGGCCGCACAGGCGGAACGCCAGACCTCAGCGCGGTCTATTGCTGTCGATCCA
>JBFFQZ010000325.1:0-3454 GCA_041573235.1 Sulfitobacter sp.
GCCGATCCGGGTGACAGCGCGCCAGTGGTGCGGATCGAGTGCGGGCGCGGGTGGCGTTCCGGTGCTGCGAAACACCGCGCCTCCTTTGTGGGGGCGGGCCGCTTCGGGCGCGCCAAGGCCTGCGGCCGCCGTGATCTGATCCGGCGTGGGCAGGGTGTCGCTTTCGATGAAGCTGACGGTCATCACGCCCAGCGGCGCGCCATTGGCGTCCTTGGCGGCCCCCAGCGCGTCACAGCGCGCGATCAGGGCAAAGCTCTGTGCAAGGGTTCCGCGGTCGATGCAGAACCCGTTGGGCGTCGCCAGCGTGACGTGGCCCTCCATCATCAGCGCCTGCGTCAACGGCGGCGTATCAGGCGTAAAGTCGCCCGGAACCAGCCCGGTCAGAAAACCGTTGCCGCCATCGGCGATGTCGCAGGCGCTCAGGGCAAATGCGGCCCCGAGCGCCAGGATGGACCTAGAGATCCATGTAGTCATGGCGCTCTTTCTTGGCGCCGGGGTGCGTCACCGCCCCAAGGTAGGTCGGACCGACAAGCTGCGCGTATTTCCACAGCGCACCGGCGCCATACAGCGTTTCGCGCGGGCCTTCCCAGGCGGCCTTGCGTTTCGCCAACTCTTCGTCGCTGAGGTCCACGTCGATGCGGCCGGTGATGGCGTTGAGCGTGATCATGTCGCCGTTCTGCAGCAGGCCGATGGGGCCGCCCATCGCGGCTTCGGGTCCGACATGGCCCACGCAGAAGCCGCGCGTCGCGCCCGAGAACCGACCGTCGGTGATCAGTGCGACCTTCTTGCCCATGCCCTGACCGCTGAGCGCCGCTGTCGTCGCGAGCATCTCGCGCATGCCGGGGCCGCCGCGCGGGCCTTCGTTGCGGATCACGAAAACGTCGCCTTCGGAATAGGTGCGGTTCTGCACGGCCTCGAACGCGTCCTGTTCGCATTCGAACACCAGCGCGGGGCCGGTGAAGACGATGCTGTCTTCGTCCATGCCCGCAATTTTCACGATGGCGCCTTCGGGGGCAAGGTTGCCCTTAAGCCCGACCACGCCGCCTGTCTTCGAAATCGGGTTGGCGACCGAGTGGATCACCTTGCCGTCCGCTTCCCGCTCGATCTTGTCCAGCTCTTCGCCCATGGAATAGCCGGTTGCGGTCAGGCAGTCTTCGTGGATCAGCCCTGCCTTGCGCAGCTCGCGCATGACGACGGGTACGCCGCCCGCCTCGTAGAGGTCCTTGGCCACATAGGCACCACCCGGCTTCATATCGACGAAATAGGGCGTGTCGCGGAAGATTTCGCACACGTCTTCGAGGAAAAAATCGATGCCCGCCTCATGGGCCATCGCGGGCAGGTGCAGGCCCGCGTTGGTCGACCCGCCGGTGCAGGCGACGATGCGCGCGGCGTTCTCGAACGCCTGCCGGGTGCAGATGTCGCGCGCGCGGATGTTTTTCTCGATCAGGTTCATCACCGCCTTGCCCGAGGCGATGGCGTATTCGTCACGGCTCTCGTAGGGGGCGGGGGCACCGGATGAGTTGGGCAGCGCCAGGCCGATCGCCTCGGAGACGCAGGCCATGGTGTTGGCCGTGAACTGTCCGCCGCAGGCCCCGGCCGAGGGGCAGGCGACGCGCTCGAGCACTTCGAGCGCCTGCTCGGACAGCGAGCCGTTCTGGAAGTTGCCGACCGCTTCGAACATGTCCTGTACGGTCAGGTCGCGGTTGGCGAAGGCGTCGGGCACATCCGCGCCCTTGGGTGCTCGGCCCGGCAGGATCGACCCGCCGTACATGAACACAGACGGCACGTTGAGACGGATCATCGCCATCATCATGCCCGGCAGTGATTTGTCACAACCCGCAAGCCCGACAATCGCGTCATAGCAATGCCCGCGCATGGTCAGCTCGACCGTGTCCGCAATGGCTTCGCGCGATGCCAGCGACGAGCGCATGCCCTCGTGGCCCATCGCGATGCCGTCGGTGACGGTGATGGTGGTGAATTCGCGCGGTGTGCCCTGTTCGGCCGCAACGCCGATCTTGACCGATTGCGCCTGACGGTTCAGCGCGATGTTGCACGGCGCGGCTTCGTTCCAGCAGGTGGCAACGCCGACGAGCGGCTGGTGGATTTCTTCTTCGGTCATGCCCATCGCGTAGTAGTAGGACCGGTGCGGCGCGCGCGCGGGCCCTTCGGTCACATGGCGGCTGGGCAATCTGGATTTGTCGAAACGGGGGTTGGTGGACATCGCGGAACGCTCCCTGAGTGAATTCTTGTGCACGGGCATAATCGCGTGGCGGGGCTGCTGCAAGCATTTGCGGTGCTGCGCGCGTTGTAATGGCGGGGGCAAAACCCTAGATTGCGCAAACGCGCCCGCACAGAGAGCCTGCCCATGGAAAACAGCCTGTTCGCCTTTATCTGGAAATACTCCAAGCGCGAGCAGTTGATGTTGCTGGCATTCACGGCGTTCACCTTCCCGTTTCTCTATGCGACTCTGGAGCTGCCCAAGCGGATCATCAACGATGCCATTGGTGCGCAGAATCTGGTGATCGACGTGTTCGGCGTCGAGATGACCCAGATCCAGTTCCTGATCGGTCTGTGCATGAGCTATCTGGTTGCCGTGGTGGTGCACGGCCTGATGAAGATGCGGCTCAACACCATGAAGGGCGTGTTGGCCGAACGGTTGCTGCGCCGCTTTCGCTATAATCTGATCGCGCGCATGCTGCGCTTTCCCAAGCGCTATTTTCAGGACACGTCGCAGGGCGAGCTGGTCAGCATGATCACCTCCGAGGCGGAGCCAATGGGCGGGTTGATGGGCGATTTCCTGGCCCAGCCGGTCTTTCAGGCCGGACAGATGCTGATCATCGTGGTGTTCCTGTTCCTGCAATCGTTCTGGTTCGGACTGGCCGGTGTCGCGCTCATTCCGCTGCAGGCCTACGTGATCCCGATGCTGCAACGACAGATCAACGTTCTGAACAAGGAGCGGATCGGCCACGTGCGCCATCTGTCCGCCGAGATCGGCGAGACGGCGGCCGGTATCACCGATCTGCGCACCAATGGTGGCTGGCGGTTCCGGCTGGCCATGTTCACCGACCGGCTGGGCCAGCTGTTCGACATCCGTTTCCGGATCTACCAGAAGAAATTCTTCATGAAGTTCCTCAATAACTTCATCACCCAGCTGACTCCGTTTTTCTTTTATCTGGTGGGCGGTTTCCTTGCAATTCGGGGCGAGATCACGGTGGGCGCGCTGGTCGCGGCGCTGGCGGCCTACAAGGACCTGTCGTCGCCCTGGAAGGAACTGTTGACCTTCTACAACCAGACACAGGATATGGCACTGCGCTGGGACGTGGTGACCGAGCGGTTCGAGCCGCGCGGCATGATCGATGAAGCGCTGTTCGAGGGCACGCCGGACGAGATCCCTCATCTGAAGGGCGATATCCACATCCGCAACGTCATCGTGCGCAACAGCGCCAGCGGCAAC
>JBFFQZ010000326.1:0-3418 GCA_041573235.1 Sulfitobacter sp.
GCTGACAGTCCGATCTGCGGACACATCCCTGCCGAACATCATATCGACACAATATCTGCTTGGAGCAGGACAGCACTGTGAGTTCGTTGATCGCGACGGCATCCCGCGTTGCACAGAGCCACAGGCGCGATAAGCCCCTTGTGTTGCCGCACCCCAGACCCGGCCAGGGGCACTTAGGCGTGATCGGGACCAACCGACCTTACACGACCTCGCGACACCTCTTCGGACCCATCTTGGGGGACCTTTGTATCTGCTTTCCAAAGCTCACCAGACGGAGTAGGCATCAAAATCTTTGAAGATTGTGGGAAAAGTCATGGCGCAGAATGCCACCATTCATAAAGTTGAACTTACGGTCTCGGACATGGATCGTCACTATTACGAAACCCATAAGCTGACTGTTGCCAAGCATCCTTCAGAGACAGATGAACGGCTGATGGTGCGCATCGTCGCTTTTGCGCTGAATGCCCATGAGCATCTGGAAATGACCAAGGGGCTTTCAACGGATGACGAACCGGACATCTGGCAGAAAAGCCTGAGCGGCGAGCTTGATGTTTGGGTGGCCCTCGGCCTTCCGAGCGAGAAGGTGATGCGTCAATCCTGCAGCAAAGCTGCCAAGGTGGTTGTCTATTCCTATGGCGGCAGGACGGCCGAGATGTGGTGGGACAAGATCAGGAACAGCACCACCCGGTTTGATAATCTTCAGGTGGTGAATTTGTCCGAGACCGACACGGACGCATTGGCAAAACTGGCAAGCCGCGCGATGAAGCTCCAGATAAATATTCAGGACTGCGATGTGATGGTCACTGTCGATGACAGCGTGGTTTACCTTACTCCCGAACAATGGAAGGGAAATCCCCAAGATTTTGCGGGGCCAGGATCATAGGACTGCACCGCCGGAATTGAAGATTGAACTTCGGTACCCCCGTCGCCGCCAGCTTCATGCCTGAACTGCTATAATGCGAAAATGGTCTGATCATCGGTGAAACCTTTGAATTGCACCGATGGTATGGCTTTGCACTGGCTCGCATCAAGCAGGCCTCGGTGGGTTTCGCGGTCCATCAGAATGGCCTCACCGGCAACAGCGGTATGCGCTTCAAGCCGCGCGGCAAGGTTCACGGTCTTGCCGATGCAGGTATATGTGGCGCGCGCGTCTGTGCCCGCATAGCCCGCGACGACCTCTCCGGTTGCGATCCCGATGCCGACCTTCAATGCCGGTTCGCCCTGCTTGGTGCGGTCAAGGTTCAGCATCTCGATCATTGCCAGCATCTCCGTGGCCGCGGAAACCGCCGATTGCGCCGAATTTTCGATCGGCTCCGGTGCGCCGAACAGCGCCATCAGCCCGTCGCCGACGATAAGACTGACGATACCGCCGTTGCTGCTCACCGCTTCGAACGTCAAGGTGTAGTAGGTGTTCAGAAGTTCAATCGTCAATTCCGGCGGCATGTTCTCGGACAGGGCGGTGAAGCCACGGATATCGCAGAAAAGCACTGTTGCGTTGATCCGGTGTCCACCGATGGCAAAGCCGGATTTCTGCAGGTCACGGGCAACCTCGTCGGTCGCGAACCGCTTGAGCAACCTTTTCTGTTCATCATAAAGCCGCTTCTTTTCCAGACATGAACTGACCCGCGCATTCAGCAAGGTCTTGTTCACGGGTTTGGGGATGTAATCCTCTGCGCCCAGTTCAATGCAGCGCACGATGCTATCCAGACCTTCCACGGACGATGTCACGATCACGGGCAGATCCCGCAGACCTGAATCGCTTTTAAGGGCCGCAAGCACTTCGAAGCCGTCCATTTCCGGCATCTCGATGTCCAACAGCAGAACGTCGAAGGTTTCGTCCCGAAGCATCTGCATGGCGACCTTGCCGTTCTCCGCGACCGACGCGCGGTGTCCCAGCAACTCCACGCTGCGGGACATCAACAGCCTGTTGACCTTATTGTCGTCGACGATCAGCAGATGTCCCTTGGCGTCAGTCATCCAGAAGCCCCGCCAGTGCTGTTGCTGTCCGCTCGAAGATGGCCTCAAGCGGGCTGACGGAACCATGCGTGCTTTCAAGTCCGGCCAGTTCCATGCCCCGCGCAATATCCGCCAGCGCGGCCGCGCCAAACACCTGTGCGTTGGACTTGATCGAGTGCGCCGCGCGGCGGTAGGCATCGCCGTCCTCCGCCGATGCAGCCTGCTTCAATTCCGCCAGCATCCTCGGCGCATCGCTCAGAAATGTCGTGACCAGCTCGGCCGTGAACTCCTCCCCGACGGCCTCGGTCAGAGCGTCAAAGACCGTCTCATCAATCAATTCCTGCGTCATGCTTTCTCCTTGGCATGGGGCGGCACATTCAAAAGCGCTTGGATCAGCCGGTCCACCCGGATCGGCTTGGCAATATAATCGTCCATGCCTACCGCGAGGCACATTTCCCGGTCGCCCTGCATCGCGTTGGCGGTCATGGCAATAATCCGGGGGCGGTCTTCGGGGGGATGGTCCGCGTTGATGCGGCGCGTGGCGTCCAATCCGTCCATTTCCGGCATCTGCACATCCATCAACACCACGTCATAGGTCTGTCGCGCGACGCTCTCGACAGCCTCCAGCCCGTTGCTCGCCAGATCAACGCGGTATCCCATCTGTTCAAGCAATCTGGTCGCAAGCTTCTGGTTCACAAGGTTGTCTTCGGCCAGCAAAATGCGCAGCGGGTGTCGCGTTGCCATTTCGGGATCGGTCGTGGGCTGATCGCTGCGCCGTGTCGGCGCCTTCTGCGGTGCTGACGGAACGAACAGCGTGACAAGCGTGTCAAACAGATGCGACTGGCGCAGTGGCTTGGCCAGGTGGGCCGTAAAAAGCTCATCTTCCGTCTCGAGATCGCGGATGCCAAGCGAGCTGAACAGGATCAATGGCAGCTTCGGGCGGTGTTTGCGGATCGCCCTGGCCAACGCGATCCCGTCCATCCCGGGCATATGCATATCGAGGATTGCCAGGTCGAAATCATCGCCAGCCTTCACGGCCTCGAGGGCGTCCGAGGGATCGGCAACGGCGGTGGTTTCCATACCCCATTTTCCGGTCTGCAGGGACAGGATCTTCAGGTTGGTTTCGTTGTCATCAACCACCAGCAGGCGTTTGCCCAGCAGCTCGGCCTGTTCTCCGATCAGGCTTCGCGCCTTCGTCTCGGGCAGCTTCGCGGGTTTGGCCTGAATCGTCAGATGAAACGTCGATCCTTTGCCCGCGCCATCGCTGGTGGCCCGGATGGTGCCGCCCATCAGCTCGGCCAGCCGCCTGGAGATCGCCAGCCCCAGCCCAGTGCCGCCATATTTGCGGGTGGTGGAGCTGTCTGCCTGGCTGAACGACTGAAAAAGGCGGCTCATGCCCTTGTCGGTCAGACCGATACCCGTGTCCCTGACCGAGATGCTCAGCGTCACACGGCCGTTATCA
>JBFFQZ010000327.1:0-3409 GCA_041573235.1 Sulfitobacter sp.
ATATTTGGGATCATCGATCATATTCCTGTTCGAAACCGCAGATCACAAAACAGTCGAAGTCGACCACCATCTCAGCTTTGGCGACCCCCGCGACCTGACAGTCGGAAACGAATACGTCCTGTCATGGGACCCCGCACAGGCCATCATCTTTGGCAAAGAGGGCAGCAAATGACCACGCGAACACCAGCCAAACAAAAGACCCCGACCTTCCGCCTTCTCGCCCCTGGCGTCGTGTGGATGATCCTGTTCCTTGTGGCCCCGATCATGATGATCGTCTACGTTTCCTTCTGGACACAAACAACGTTTTCCATCAACTCGACGCTGACCCTTGATAGCTGGAAAAACTTCTTTGGGTCAGAAGCTTATGTCGGCGCGCTCTGGACGACTGTCCGCCTGTGGCTGATCGTTCTGGCGCTGACCTTTCTTGTCGGATATCCGGCCGCGCTCTATGTCGGGCTGCTGGTCAAAAGCAAAACCCTATCGACTGTGCTGCTGGTTTTGTGCGTTATCCCTTTCTGGACATCGTTCCTGATCAGGGTGCTGGCATGGCGACCGATGTTGGGCAAGGAAGGCGCCATCAACATCCTGTTGCAAAAGGCCGGTATCATCGACACCCCGATCGAGGTGCTGCTGTTTTCCGAACTGTCGGTGATCATCGGGATGACACAGATCTACGTCGTGTTTATGGTGGGGCCCATCGCCTTCATGCTCGGGCGCATAGACCGTAACATCATCGAAGCGGCGCGTGATCTCGGGGCCGGTTTCGGGCGCATCTTCTGGAAGATCATCCTGCCGCTGTCCCTGCCGGGTGTTGTGGTAGGCGCGATTTTCGTCAGCGTCATGGTGCTGGGCGAGTTCGCCACCTCCGGCGCTCTGTCGGGCCGCAAGGTGAACCTGCTCGGCAACATCATTGTGACTCAGGTGGGGTCGCTGAAATGGGCCATGGCATCTGTGGTCGGCGTGATCCTCACGATACTGCTGGGCATCGTAGTGGCCGGTTTCCTGCGCATCGTCGATCTGAAAAGGGAGCTTTGAACGATGGAATCCAAGATCCTGAAACCCATCCTCGCAGTCTATGTGGCAGCGTTCATCCTGTTCCTTTACGGCCCGTTCATCGTGCTGGGCAGCATCTCGTTCCAGCAGGGTCCCGAAGGCGGCCCGCAGTTCCCGATCATCGAATGGTCCACCTATTGGTATCGCCACCTTTTCGGCATGGTGCCCCCATCGCGGATTGCCCCCCTGCCCGTGGGCGAAGCACTGGTCCGGTCGCTGATCCTCGCGTTCATGACAATGGTCACAGCCACCGTTCTGGGCGTCATGGCTGCCCAAGCCTTCCGCCGCCGTTTCCGCGGTGCAGGCATCGTATTCTACCTGATCGTTCTGGGTATGATGGTGCCTGGCGTTCTGACCGGCCTTGGCACATCGCTGCTGGCCAACAACGTGCTGGATATCGAACGCCACTGGTACACCACAGCCTTTGTGGCACATGTGGTCTATACGTTCCCCTTCGCGTTTCTCGTCATGCTGGCCATTCTCAACCGCTTTGACGCCTCTGTCGAGGAAGCGTCGTGGTCGCTTGGTGTCTCTCCGATCCGGACCTTCCGGAAGGTGACGTTCCCGCTGATCTTTCCGGGTGTCCTTTCAGCGATGCTGTTTGCATTCACGCTCAGCTTTGATGAATTTCCGCGCACACTCTTTGCTTCCGGCAGGGATCAGACCTTGCCGCTGGCGATCTACGGCACGTTCTCGGTCGAAATCCATCCGAATATCTTTGCGTTTGGCGTGATGACCACGCTGTTCTCTTTCGCGCTGTTGGCGGTTTACGGTATCCTGATGGGCCTGTCCGTGCGCCGCGCCAAGAAAATGGCGATGCAAGAGGATATCGCGTGAGTATTGCGATCGTCACCGGGGCCGGTTCCGGCATAGGGCGAGCCATCGCGCACAAACTCGCTGCGCTGGATTATCAGGTCGTCGTCAACGACTTCAATGCAGAGGCGGCGCATACCGTTGCAAGTGAGATCGGCGGGCTTGCGGTCCAGGGCGATGTGTCCGCAGAAAGCGATGTCGCACGACTGGTTGCGGAATGCACCACCGCTTACGGCGCCCCCACCCATCTGATCAACAACGCAGGCCACGTACATCAGGCGCGTTTCACCGAACTAACCGCAGATGATTTCGACCGCATGATCGCAGTTCATTTGCGGGGCACGTTCCTATGCACTCATGCCGTCCTGCCTGCCATGTTGGCGGCTGGCAAAGGCTGCATCGTGAATATGGCCTCGCAACTGGGCCAGATTGGCGGCGTGGAGCTGGTCCACTATTCTGCGGCCAAGGCAGGCATCATCGGAATGACCAAGGCACTGGCGCGCGAGGTGTCAGCTCAGGGCGTGCGCGTAAACGCAATTGCTCCCGGTCCGATCAACACACCACTGGTGCGTGCCCTTTCGCCTGATTGGCGTGAAGCCAAGGCCGCGGAACTGCCCCTTGGACGTTTCGGCGAACCGGAAGACGTGGCCGACACGGCGGCTTTCCTGTGCTCTGACGCGGCCAAACTCTATGTCGGCCAAACCCTCAGCCCGAATTCAGGAGACGTGATGCTAT
The DNA here is from genome assembly GCA_041573235.1 of Sulfitobacter sp. GTDB lineage: Bacteria > Pseudomonadota > Alphaproteobacteria > Rhodobacterales > Rhodobacteraceae > Sulfitobacter. The sequence goes on from JBFFQZ010000327.1 coordinate 2,602, forward strand.
GACAAAGACTGTTCTTATTACGGGCGCCGGTATTGGCATCGGGCGTGCCACTGCGCTGGCTTTTGGCGCGCAGGGCGATCATGTCGTCGTCACGGACGTGCTTGATGCCGAAGGCAGCGCCGTGGTGGATGAAATCAAGGCCGCAGGCGGGTCTGCCGAATTTCAACTGCTGGACGTGACCGATACCGCCCGCGCCGATGCGCTGGTGGCGGATATTGAAAAACGCCAAGGCGGTATTGATGTGATCGTGGCCAATGCAGGCATCGCGCACCGCGTGCCGCTGTCCGAGTTGACCGACGAAAAATGGGACCAGACATTCGACATAGACCTCAAGGGCATGTTGCGCGTGATCCGTCCTGCCGCTGCTGGCATGAAACAGCGGGGAAGCGGCGCGATCGTCTGCCTGTCGTCCATCATGGGTGTCGCCTATGGCTGGGATGAACATGTGCATTATTCCGCGGCCAAGGCAGGCGTTGTCGGTCTTGTGCGTGGCCTTGCGGTCGAATTGGGCCGCAGTGGCATCCGCGTCAACGGTGTGGCGCCGGGGTACATCTACACCGCGCAACTCCTGTCGGAAAAACATTCACTTGGGGCCGAAGGTGCCAAAACGGTCGGCGATATCGTACCGCTCGGGCGCATAGGTCAGGCGGACGATATCGCGGATGTTGTCACGTTCCTCGCCTCGAACGGGGCCCGGTATCTCACGGGACAAGTGATTACTGTGGATGGTGGGCTTATGGTCGGGCGCTACTGAACACGCAAGCGGGGGGCAACCACCCAACACTAACAAACCAACGACCTCAACAAG
>JBFFQZ010000328.1:0-3381 GCA_041573235.1 Sulfitobacter sp.
CTGTGGGGTTGAACCTTTACGTGGTGCAGGGGGCGCGCAAGTCGGGCAACCTGTCCGAGGTGATGCTGGGCGCGATCCCCTACGTCGTGGCGATGCTGGTGATGGTGGGGCTGCTGATCGCCTTTCCGCAGATCGCCCTGATGCTGCCGGATGCGTTGCAGTAAGCCATGGCGGATTTTCCCCTCATCCGCACGGCCGGTTTCGACGGCTTCCTGGTCAGCTTTGGCGAACGCCTGAGCGAGCCTGCAAACCGCGCCGCACTTGCGTTTCGCGCAACGGTCGAGCGGGCCGGATGGTCCGGCCTGCTGGACACCTCGACCTCGCTGGTGTCGGCCTATCTGCGGTTCGATCCCCACTGGGAATCGCATGCGGACATGGAGACGCGCCTGCGCGCGCTGATCGCCGAGCGGGACTGGTTCGCGGCCGACCTGCCGCAGGGCCGCAGCCTGTGGCGTGTGCCGACCGTCTATGGCACCGACATGGCGCCGCAGCTTCAAGAGGCCGCCGAGGTCGCGGGGATGTCGGCGCAGGAGGCCATCGCCTCGATCAGCCAGAGCCGGGTGCGGGTGCAGACCATCGGTTTTGCGCCCGGCCAGCCCTATCTGGGCGAATTGCCAGAGGCATGGGACATCCCGCGCCAGACCGCGCTGACTGACCGGGTGCCCGAGGGCGCGCTGACGGTGGCGATCCGCCAACTGGTGCTGTTTTCCGTGTCGACCCCGACCGGGTGGCGGCATGTGGGCCAGACCGCTTTCCGGCTGTTCCGGCCTGACACGGACACGCCTTTCGTGCTGCGTCCCGGCGATGAGGTGATGTTCGAGCAGACAACGCCCGAGGCCCTGACCAACATGCGCGCGCAAGGCCCCGATGGCGGCGCCGTGCGGGAGGATATCGCATGAGCCTCAAGGTGTTGCGTGCAGGGCCGGGCATGACGGTGCAGGATCTGGGCCGCCCGGGGTATCTGTCGTTCGGCCTGTCGCAGGGCGGCGCGGCAGACAGGCTGGCGCTGCACGAAGGGGCCGCCTTGCTGGGGCAGGATCCGGAATGCGCGGCACTTGAGATGGCCGGGATGGGCGGCGAGTTCGAGGCGACCGACGACATGCGGATCGCCCTGACCGGTGCGCCGATGCGTGCCAGTATCGATGGCACGGGCGTTGCGTGGAACGCGGCTCATGCGCTGCCCAAGGGCGCGCGTCTGAGCATTGGGGCGGCGGATGCGGGCGTTTACGGCTATTTGCATCTGGGTGGTGGCATCGATGCGCCGCTGCGTCTGGGGGCGCGGTCCGTGCATCTGGCTGCTGGGTTGGGCGCGGCCGTGGCCGCAGGTGATGTGCTGGAGCCGGGCCCTGATCCCAAGCCCGATCGCCCCGCCATGTGCCTGTCGCGGGATGCCCGGTTCGAGGGTGGCGTCGTGCGGATCGTGCCCAGCTTGCAGACCTCGTTTTTCCACCAAGATGATCTGGACCGCTTCGAGGCGACGACGTTCACGCGCGACGCGCGGGGCAACCGGATGGGCGTGCGCGTGGTGCCGCAGGGTGACGGGTTTTCATCGGACGCGGGGCTGAGTGTCCTGTCCGAGGTCATCGTGCCCGGTGACGTCCAGATTACCGGAGACGGCACGCCCTTTGTCTTGCTGAGCGAATGCCAGACCACCGGCGGCTATCCCCGCATCGGCGCGGTGCTGCCCGCTGATCTGCCGCGCGTGGCACAGGCGCGGCCCGGTACGGCGCTGCGTTTTGCCTTTGTTACGCTGGAAGAGGCGGTGAGCATCGACGCGCGCTATCTTGCACAGCTCAAGGCGCTGCGGCAGGCGGTCGTGCCGCTGGTGCGCGATCCGGCAACGATCCGCGATCTGCTGTCCTACCAGTTGATCAGCGGTGTCACGGCGGGACACGACCCGGATTCGGATTGAAAACCCACCCCTTTCGGGGGCAGGTCGCCCGGGGGCAGCGCCGCGTTTTGTCCACCACAAGAGCCGCCTGTTCCGTAAATAAGGAAACAATGGCTCTGCGGGACAAGTAATTGACCCCAAAAGAGCAATGTGCCGCAGTGAGGGCCGTCGGGTACAGCATGACGGCCATTTTGCCGCATCCGCCACGCCCGTTAAACTGGTCGATCTTCTGTCACGCTTCTGATAACTTTAACGGGAAGTGAAATAACCAGAACATCGGTGGACCCATGACAGTATTATTGCTTGCCTCGGTGAAATGCAGCGAATGTCCGATCCGCCACCGTGCTGTCTGCGCACGCTGCGATACGGAGGAATTGGCGCAGATTGAAAAGATGAAATCCTACAGGCGCTATGCGGCGGGGGATGTGATCCTTTGGCGCGGCGAGCCTATGGAGTTCGTGGCCTCCGTGGTATCGGGTGTGGCGTCGCTGTCCAAGACGATGGAGGACGGGCGCACGCAGATGGTGGGAATGTTGCTGCCGTCGGATTTCATCGGCAGGCCGGGGCGTTCGACCATCGAATTCGATGTCACCGCGACATCTGACGTCACGCTGTGCTGTTTCGACCGAAGGCCGTTTGAAAAGCTGGTCGAAGAAACGCCGCATGTGGCGCAACGGCTGATGGAGCTTGCGCTGGATGAGCTGGACGCGGCGCGCGACTGGATGCTGCTTCTGGGCCGCAAGACCGCCCGCGAAAAGATCGCGACATTCGTGGAACTGCTCGCACGGCGTGCCCATGCGCCCGAACTGGGCAAGTCCGTGACGATCGGCCTGACAATGACCCGCGAACAGATCGCGAATTACCTGGGATTGACGCTGGAAACCGTCAGCCGACAGTTCAACGCCCTGAAAAAAGAGGGAATTCTGGATTTTTCCGGGCGTCATGAGGTGATTGTCAACGATCTGGACGCGCTGCGACGGGCGACTGGCAATGACACGGACGATCCTGACGCGGGCCTCGCGGTTTCTGGTCAAGGTTGATCCAGATCAAGGAACAGGCCCCCTTGGCGTTCTAACAAAACCCTGCGAACAGGAGCGCCCGAGTGACGGTGCTCTTCATTTTGAGGGCATTGTTATGAACTACGTGAAACTCATTTTACTGGGCGGCATCACCTTGATCGCGGCCATAGCGAGCGACTGGGGGCATGACGTTGCCTACCGGGTGCATGCGGCGCTGATCATGCTGATCGCGGCGGGCATGTTCATCTGGGTGCTGCGGAATACCGATGAACCAGCAGCCGCGGCGCCGCCGCAGGATGTCTATTTCGACGGGGTGATCCGTGCGGGCGTGATCGCCACCGCGTTCTGGGGGCTTGCGGGCTTTCTCGTGGGGACGTTCATCGCCTTCCAGCTGGCGTTTCCGGCGCTGAATTTCGACTGGGGGCAGCCATTTACCAATTTTGGGCGGTTGCGCCCGCTGCACACCTCGGC
>JBFFQZ010000329.1:0-3376 GCA_041573235.1 Sulfitobacter sp.
CGATACTGGGATCGAACCAGTGACCCCTTCGATGTCAACGAAGTGCTCTACCGCTGAGCTAATCACCCACTTTGCAACGCCGAACCTTCGCCCCAAACAAAAATGGGGCGCGGGATCTCCGCGCCGTTGGGGTGCTATAAAAGGAGTCGAAGCAGGGATCAAGGGCTTTTGGCTTTGTTACGAAGTGCGCTATGTCTTTTATGACGAAAGGATCGCGAATGATTGCTGCCGCCTTTGATGTAAAGCTTCCGGAAACGCCAACGTCCTGCGTGGTTTTCGCATCGCCCCATTCGGGCAGGGACTATGCGTGGTCCTTTCTGTGCAGGACGGTTTTGGACGCGCAGGCCATTCGGTCGTCCGAGGACGCATTCGTGGATCTGCTGTTTGACTGCGCGCCGCATTATGGCGCGGGATTTATCAAGGCGCCTGTGCCGCGGGCCTTCGTGGATCTGAACCGGGCGGTGGATGAACTGGACCCGGCGCTGATCGAAGGGGTCCGGCGGATCGGTCATAATCCGCGCGTCGCGTCCGGGCTGGGTGTGAGTCCACGCGTCGTCGCCAATGGGCGTGCGATCTACAGCGGCAAGATGACGGTGGAAGAGGCGCAGGAGCGGATCGCGCTCTATTGGAAGCCATATCACGCGCGGTTGCAGCAGATGCTGGATGCCGCGCGGGACCGTCATGGGCATACCGTGCTGGTCGATTGTCATTCCATGCCGCATGAGGCGATGGACGGCGTCGCCCGCTCGGGGATGAAACGTCCCGATGTGGTGCTGGGGGATCGGTTCGGTGCTTCGGCAAGCGGCGAAGTTGTCGACCGGATCGAGGCCGCTTTCGTCGACGCGGGCTTCGTGGTGACGCGCAATGCACCTTTTGCAGGGGCCTATATCACGCAGGCCTATGGAAAACCGGCAAAGGGCCAGCACGCCGTTCAGGTGGAAATCGACCGCTCCCTTTACATGGACGAAGACCTGATCCGCCCGAATGCGAATTTCGAAGCGGTGCAGGCCGCCTTGCGCGGTGTTGTGCGGGATGTGGCGCTCTTGGGCCAGGGTCGCCTCCCGCTGGCGGCGGAATGATCCAATTGCCGCGCTGACGCGCGATTCCATTCCAGAAATTTGCCACCCGGCCCAGCTTACCTCAGGGAACGGCCCTTGAGGATGGCGCGGCTGCCGAAGCGGTCGCGGATGGCGTCGGTCGCGCGTTCCGCCTGGCTGCGCCGGGACGCGTTGGGATCCAGCAAATCGCCAAGCTTGTCTGCATCGCGGGCGTCGCTCAGGTCAGAGATGCCACAGCCCAGCAGCCGGTAAGGGCCCTTGTTGCCGACCTGGTCGAACAGCGCCCGTGCGGTTCGGTAGATCCGGTCGGCGAGCTGTGTCGGGTCCGACAGCGCGACGCGGCGCGAGATCAGGGTGAAGTCCGCGCGCTTGAGCTTGAGCGTCACGACCCTGCCGGCCATGTTTTTCGCCTTGGCGCGGTCCGCAACCTTTTCCGCCATGCGCCAGATGTGGCCATCGAGGATGTCGGGGTCGTTGGTATCCTCGCTGAAGGTGGTTTCGTTCGAGATGGATTTCATGGGTGCATGGGCTGACACGCGGCGGCGGTCCTCGCCCCGCGCGAGGTGATAGAGCCGGTCCCCCATTGACCCGAACCGCGCGGTGAGGTCGGCTTTTTCCCAGCGCAGAAGGTCGGAAAAGCTGCGGATGCCCGCCTTGTCCAGCGCGGCCTGACCCGCGGCGCCGACACCCCAGATCATGCGCACGGGTTTGTCGCGCAGGAAATCCTGCGTCTCAGCCCGCCCGATCACGGAAAAGCCGTTGGGCTTGTCCAGATCTGACGCGATCTTGGCCAGGAATTTGTTGTGGCTCAGACCGATGGATCCCGTCAGGCCCAGTTCGGTCTTCATCCGGCGCAGCAGCCGCGCCAGCATCACCGCAGGCGGTGCGCCGTGCAGACGGGCCGTACCGGTCATGTCGAGAAAGGCTTCGTCCAGCGACAGGGGTTCGATGGCCGGGGTCAGCTCCTCCATCATTGCCCGGATCGCGCGCGAGGCTTTGACGTATTCCTCCATCCGCGGCTTGATCACCACGGCCTCGGGGCAGAGTTTGAGAGCCTGGAACATCGGCATCGCCGAACGCACGCCCCGGATACGCGCCACGTAACAGGCGGTCGAAACGACGCCGCGGCGCCCGCCGCCGATGATCACCGGTTTGCCCTCAAGCGAGGGATCGTCGCGTTTCTCGACGGAGGCATAGAAGGCGTCGCAATCCATGTGGGCAATCGACAGATCCCAAAGCTCTTGATGCCGGGTCACGCGCGGACTGGCGCAGGTCGGGCAGCGGCGTGCGTCGTCGAATTGTGTCAGGCAGGCGCGGCAAAGGGCGGGCATGGCATTGCGATCTCAGGCGGGATGGGCGCAGTATAGGTGCGCGGAACGGAGAGAGCCATGGATTTTGACGCGGAGTTCGAGGGGGCCAAGCTGGCGCTGTATCTGGGCGACAAGCTGGCGGTGATTCTGCGCGATAACGAGCCGGGCCTGATTTTTGCCGATCACTGGGATCTGCCGGGTGGCGGTTGCGAAGGGGACGAGACGCCGCTGGCATGCGCCTTGCGCGAATGCCGCGAGGAGTTGGGGTTGGTGGTGCCCGAGGCCGCCGTGATCTGGGGCCGTGCCTTTGCCGAAGGGAGGGGGACCAAGTGGTTCTTCGTGGCGAAAATGCCCCGGCTGGCGGCGCAGGACGTCGTGTTCGGCGACGAGGGGCAGCGTTGGGACCTGATGGATACCGATACGTTTCTCACACACCCCAAGGCGGTCCCGGCATTTCAGGACCGTTTGAGGGTCTGGCTGGCCGAGCAGTCTGGGCAGCCGGAAATATTTGACACTTAACGAAAAACCCCCCGCAGCGCGTTGCGGGGGGAAGGTGACGAACATCAGGAAGAACCAGTTCGTCGGGGAGTATCACCATAGGTTGTATAACATGAAGTCACACCCATTCAAAGTAGGGTGATCTTTACCCTACGTCATTCAGGCGGCGTTGTGGCGGAATTGACACGGCGATCAGATGCGACCGATTTCATCCAGCACCGCTGCTGCTGCGGCAGATGGGTCTTTGGCGCCGTGAATCGGACGCCCGATGACGATATGGTCGGCACCGTTTTCAAGGGCCTGAGCGGGGGTCGCGACCCGCTTTTGATCCTGCGCGCCCTCGCCGGAGAGACGGATTCCCGGTGTGACGACGAGGAAGTCTGGGCCGCAGGCCAGCTTGACGGCCCGGCATTCACCTACGGAGGAAACCACGCCGTGGACCCCGCTTTCCCTGGCCAGGCCGGCGAGACGACCCACAGTCCGTTCGACGCCCGACCCCTCCCCCATGAC
>JBFFQZ010000330.1:0-3343 GCA_041573235.1 Sulfitobacter sp.
CGGCCAAAGCCGAAATGGCACACCTGCCCCCTTTCGTTTCGCGTCCGCGCGCACTAGCACTCCTGTATGAACATCTCGAAAACAGACACCCCCACCGGGCGGAGCACGACCCTCAGGGGCATTGTGCTCGGGCTGCTGGCCTTTGCGCTTTATGCAAGCCATGATGCCGCGATCAAGACATTGGGCGGGACCTATTCCCCGTTCCAGATCGTGTTCTTCGTCGTTCTGCTGAGCTTTCCGGTGGTGACCGTGATGCTGCTTCAAAGCAAGACCGCCGACACGCTGCGGCCGCGCGCGCCGCTGTGGACGGTACTGCGGACCTTTACGGTCGTGGTTGGCGGGTTCTGTGCCTATTATGCGTTTTCGGTCCTGCCGCTGGCGGAAACCTATGCCATCCTCTTCGCTTCCCCGCTGCTGATCACGATCCTGTCGGTGCCGATCCTGGGCGAAGTCGTGCGACGCCACCGCTGGTTTGCCGTGGTCGTGGGACTGATCGGCGTTCTGGTGGTGCTGCGCCCCGGCTCCGCCGCACTGAGCCTGGGACATCTCGCAGCGCTCGTCGCAGCCTTCGCGACCGCCATGGCAGGCGTGATCATGCGCAAGGTCGGCGCGCTCGAACGCCGCGAAGTCTTGCTGCTGTATCCCTTGCTGGCGAATTTCGGGGTGATGCTGTGCATCCTGCCGCTGGTCTATGAGCCCATGCCGATCGAGGATCTGGGCCTGGTGCTGCTGATCGCCGTTCTGGCCGTGGCCGCGATGACCCTGATGATCCGCGCCTACACGCTCGCGGATGCGGCGCTGGTCGCGCCGATGCAATACAGCCAGATCATCTGGGCCACGCTGTTCGGCTGGCTGTTCTTCGACGAAACCTCGGATCTGATGACCTTTGTCGGGGCGGGCATCATCATCGCCAGCGGCCTGTACATAGTTCTGCGCGAAGCGCGCTCGAGCACCTCTGAAAACCAGCCCGTTCTCAAGACACTCAGCCGCCGTCCCGAGATGGGCGGGCTGCCCCGGATCAGCCTGGCCACCACGGCCCTGCAGGACTCCGTTGAGAAGGATCGCAAATGATGTCAGGTTGTGCCTGACACCAACAAGGGCGATCCGATGAGCGACGATATCCTGGCCGAAATGCTGCTGCCCACGCAAGAACTGCGGGACGATCTGCCGTTCTATACCAAGGTTCTGGGCATGCGGCTTGAGAATATCTTTCCCGCCGATGACCCGTCGGTGGCAAGCTTTTCAGGTCACGGCCTGCGCCTGCGGATCGAAAAAGGGGCTGATGTCGCGCCGGGGCATCTGCGCATCCTGACCGACGACGTTGATGGTTTTGCCGACGGCGCGCACGAGCTGACGGCACCGAACGGCACACGGGTGTCGATCCTGCCGCTGACCCCGCAGGTCGACAGGATCGAAACGCAACACGAATTTGCCGTGCGCCGCCTGCGTGACGAAGCCCCTTGGGTCATCGGGCGCGCGGGCATGCACTATCGTGACCTGATCCCCTCGCGGCTGGGCGGGTCGATCATCGCCAGCCACATCCGCATCCCCGACGGCGGGCCTGTCCCCGACATGGTGCATTACCACACGGTCGGGTTTCAGCTGATATTCTGCTACAAGGGCTGGGTCGATGTGCTGTACGAAGACCAGGGCGACATGATCCGCCTGCATGCGGGCGATTGCGTGACCCAGCCACCGGGCATCCGGCACCGCGTCGTCGAAGCATCTCCCAACATCGAAGTGATCGAGATTGGCGTTCCCGCCGAGCATGTGACCACCATCGACCACGATTTCACCCTGCCCAACGGAAAGGGCGATCCGGCCCGTGAATGGGACGGGCAAACCTTTGTGCATCACATCAAGGATACCGCCACATGGCAGCCCTTCCGCGTGCCCGGCTTTGTCGCGCGCGACACGGGCATTGCAAAGGGCACCAAAGGCGTCGCGGGCATTCAGGTCGTGCGCCGCGGCACCGGCGGGACGCGCAGTTTCATGCATGACGCCGACATCTATTTCACCTTCGTCATGGAAGGCCGGATGGTGCTGGAGGCCGCAGGCCACCCCGAACGTGCGCTGCAACCGGGTGACGGCTTTGTCATCCCGCCCGGCATGGTCGCGCAATACCGCGAGGCGTCGGACGATCTTGAACTGCTCGAAGTCGCCCTGCGCGGCGATTTTTCCACCACGTTGGTCTGACCGGATCCCTTCGGTTCCGCGCCCATAGCCCCATTGCAGCACCCCCGGCATCTGTGCCATCGGTGATGCAAACTGGATCCACCCCCAACCTGAAAGACCGCAGATGCTCCGCTCGGAAATCAACGAAATCATCGCCGCAGGAGATGCGTTTATCCGTGGGCTCGGCCACATCCTGCCGCCCTTTGCGTATTGGACACCGGATCAGATACGCGCGCAGGACGCCGCGCAAATACGGGCCCGCGGGCTGGGCTGGGATATCACCGATTATGGAGAAGGCCGGTTTGACGCCCTGGGGCTGTTCCTGTTCACCACCCGCAACGGCTCGGCACAGGATCTCGGCAGCGGTCGCGGGATGCTTTATGCTGAAAAGATAATGATATCGCGAGACCGGCAATTGTCCCCGATGCATCGCCACAACATCAAGGCCGAGGATATCATCAACCGTGGCGGCGGCGATCTGATCATCGAGCTTTTCGCGCCCGACAGCACAGGCGGGATTGACCGCATGGCAGATGTGACCGTGTACAGCGATGGCATGCCGCAGACCCGCAAAGCAGGCGGGCACCTAAGGTTGCGTCCGGGGCAAAGCGTTACACTGATGCCCGGCATCTGGCACGCATTCTGGGCGGAGGGCGGCGATTGCCTGATCGGTGAGGTTTCGACCGTGAACGACGACCGGACCGATAACGTCTTTGAGAACCTCATCGGGCGTTTCTCGAAGATCGAGGAAGACGTGCAGCCAACGCATCTGCTGGTATCGGACTACGATCTGCCAGAGGCACTCTGACCACAGCGGAGAACCTCGGAGAGATAGCCGAAGCGTCTGAGCACCTACCGCGTCATTGATGAACTCGGCCACGTGGCAAGGCTCAATCCGCCGCGCCAAAGATCAGCGCCGAGTGCTGCTCCATGTAGATCCGCAGCCAGGGAGTAAAGACCTCGGGCGTGGCGTCGATTTCGGCGCGCAGAGCATCCAGGGTGATCCAGCGTGTGTCCATCACCTCGTCGGGATTGGGCGCAAGCGGCAGATCTCGGGAGGCTGCGACAACAAAAACCTCGACCAGCTCATGCTCGATCAGGCCGTCGCCCACATCGGCGCGGTATTCGACCTGTCCGCGGTGCTCGGGGGCCACACCGCGAATGCCCA
>JBFFQZ010000331.1:0-3332 GCA_041573235.1 Sulfitobacter sp.
ACCTCGAATGGCGCGACCGTGACTGCCATTTCATCTTTGGCGACGTTGCGACAGCTATCCTGATTGAGCGCGAATCCGATGGCATGACAGGCTTCCGCGTTCTGTCCACCCGTTGCGCCACGACGTTTTCAAACAATATCCGCAACAACAACGGCTTCCTGCGGCGTTCGCGCCCGGATGGCGTAAAGGATCGGCGCGACATGCAATTCATGCAGAACGGACGCAAGGTTTTCAAGGAAGTCGTCCCCATGGTTTCGGAGCACATCCTGGGGCATATGGCGGAAGCGGGTGTGCAGCCCGATGATATAAAACGGCTTTGGCTGCATCAGGCGAACAAGTCGATGAATGATTTCATCGGTCGGAAGGTGCTGGGCCGCGTGCCGGAAGCGGAAGAGCAGCCCAACATCCTGCAGGACTACGCCAACACCTCTTCGGCCGGATCGATCATCTCGTTCTCGAAGTATTCAAGCGATCTGGTGGATGGCGACATCGGGCTGATCTGCTCGTTCGGGGCCGGGTATTCCGTGGGCTCGGTCCTTGTTCAAAAGCATGGCTAGACGTCCTTGCGCGAAACCCGCTTGTGCACATCTTCGACACCCTCGATGCGTTCCGAATAGCGGTCCACAAGGAAATCCGCCCGTCCGCGCACGAGCCACGTGAACTTGACCAATTCCTCCATCACATCGACGATACGCGCATAGAATGGCCCCGCAGGCAGCCTCCCCGTCTCATCGAACTCAAGCCATGTCTTTGGAGTGCTTGATTGATTCGGAATGGTGATCATGCGCATCCACCGTCCCAGGATGCGCATCTGGTTGACCGCGTTGAACGATTGCGACCCGCCGGACACCTGCATCACCGCAAGCGCGCGCAATTCGGCAACCTTGGGATGATCGGGCTCTGCCCCGTCGGGTTGCGGCAAACCGCGCGGGTCGAACATACGTGTCTCACAGCCCAGGTGACGCAGGATGCGCGCCGCCTATTCTGCCGCGCGGCGCGATTAGCTGACATCGCGCAGCGACCCGTAAAGCAACAAGATCCGAGGTTTGTGACCCGGATCCTGCGGCCGCGCGCAGACCGTCGAAGTCAATCTGCGGCAACGCATCGGCGACCAATGAAGGCAGGTCATCAGACATTTTCGTCTTCCAGATGCAGTTTCACGTCCACCAGTACCTGCCGTACTATCATCGTCTCCTCCCCACCTCGGGGTCAGTGAGCTTTCCATCCGCAATCGGTTGCCGATACTCCGACATCGGCCCGGCAAACCCTTGCCTCAGGACAATCACATCCGAGTTTCGGCCGCCCTTATCCGTGTCTTTCGGCCGTCGATCATCGCATTCAAGCGGCGCACTGGACAGGTCCGCACCCGCCCATGCCAAATCGGGATAGCGATCGGCGGATCTCAGCAAGGTCGCTGAAGGTTCTTTCAGGTATCCGCCAGCCGCGTTCAACTCAGCACCCTATCCACCGTCGCGTCCTAGCGCATTTTCAGGGCCGGGTCGTCAAAATATTCCCGCCCCCCTTGCGAGCCCACACCCCGCCCGGATAAATGCGCCCATGGCAAAGCTCTATTTCAATTATTCCACCATGAACGCCGGCAAATCCACGGTCCTGCTTCAGGCCGCGCATAATTATATGGAGCGCGGGATGGCCACCTATCTGGTGACCGCGCGCTTTGACAACCGCGCGGGCGAAGGGCGCATCGCATCGCGCATCGGCATCGGTCAGGACGCGGACACCTACGAGCCCGACGAGGATCTGTTCAGCAAGATCGAAAAGCGGCTTCAGGACGGCCCGTGCGCCTGTGTCTTCATCGACGAGGCGCATTTTCTAAGCGATGCGCAGGTCTGGCAACTGGCACGGGCCGTCGACGACCTTGGGGTGCCGATCATGTGCTACGGGTTGCGCGTCGATTTTCGCGGGCAGCTTTTTCCCGGCTCCGCGACCCTGCTCGCGCTGTCAGATGAAATGCGCGAAATCCGCACGATCTGCCACTGTGGCAAGAAGGCGACGATGGTCGTGCGTCAGGACGCCGACGGACGCGTCCTGAGCGAGGGCGCGCAGCTTCTCGTGGGCGGCAATGAAACCTATGTCTCATTGTGCCGCCGTCACTGGCGCAAGGCGATCGGAGACAGCTAGACTGGGTTCGGGGGCGTTTTTCCGTTCAGGAACGCTTGTAGATTATCAACAACCATCAGCCCCATATCCACACGCACCTCGCGGGTGGACGTACCTAAATGCGGCAATAGCACCACGTTATCCAGATCCCGCAGCGCCTGTGGAACATCAGGTTCGAACTCATACACATCCAGGCCCGCGCCGCCGATTTCCCCGCGCTGCAACGCGTCGATCAGCGCCGCCTGCTCGACCACATCGCCACGTGCGATGTTGATCAGCCGGGCATGGGGCTGCAATGCCTTCAGGACTTCGGCGTCGATCAGGTGATGCGTCTGGGCGCCGCCGGGCACGGCAACCACCAGCACGTCGACAACAGATGCCATTTCATTCAGGTCATCATGAAAAACCGCGTCAAAGGGCACATCCTTCGGGTTCCGCCCGAAGTAATGCACCGCCATGTCAAAGCCGAAGTGACAGCGCTGCGCAATCGCCTGACCGATCCGGCCCATGCCCACGATGCCCACGGTCTTTCCAGTCAGGTGCAGGCCCAGCATCTGCGTCGGATGCCAGCCCTCCCAAGCGCCCGAACGCACCAGCCGCTCTCCCTCGCCCGCCCGGCGCGCGCTCATCAGCATGAGCGTCATCGCCACATCAGCGGTCGCATCGGTCACGGCACCCGGCGTGTTGGTCACCTCGATGCCCGCCGCCCGTGCCGCGGCGACGTCAATGTGGTTGTAGCCCACACCGAAATTCGCAAGCAGCCTGCAACGCGGCTCTGGCACATCTGCAAAGACCTCCGCCGAAAACATATCGCCAAGCGTCGGCATCACCGCGTCAAAGTCACGTAGCGCCGCGCGCATTTCCGCACCGCTCAGCGGTGACGTCTGGTCCCGGCGGGTAACATCCAGCCCCTGCAGAGCCGCATAGATTTCGTCGGGCAAGACCCTGCTGATCAGAACTTTTTTCAATGCATCCGTCCTCCGATTGGCGTTTCGTGATCCGGCGCAATCAACACGATCTCACCGTTTTCATCCGGCACCCCCAGCACGAGAACCTCGGACATGAAGGGGCCGATCTGTCGGGCGGGGAAATTGACGACCGCCATCACCTGTCGCCCGATCAGTGCCTCGGGCGTGTAATGCGCGGTGACCTGCGCCGAGGTCTTTTTCACCCCCAGGTCATCGCCGAAATCCACCCACATCTTGATCGCAGGT
>JBFFQZ010000332.1:0-3320 GCA_041573235.1 Sulfitobacter sp.
AGGCCAAGCTGCAAAACCGCCATGCCCGTCTCAAGCCAGTTTCCTCTGACAAGATCCTCCCAACTTCTCCAGCGGATACTTGACCTCAGAACAGCCATGAAATATGACCTAACACGTTGAGCGGGCGTTGTGTAATGGTAAGACCTCAGCCTTCCAAGCTGATGATGCGGGTTCGATTCCCGCCGCCCGCTCCAGAAAATCCTTTCCGACACATTACCTACAAAATTGATTTGGTGTTTCACCCAAGATGTTGAAGTAAAGTAGTTAAAATGATTTTGAACGCCAGTCTTCCAAGCTGATGATGCGGGTTCGATTCCCGCCGCCCGCTCCAACCGGAACTCAAGATATTTCCAGTGGTGACCAAGTGCGCTTGTTCGGGGCCTTCGCGGCTGGCGCGTTTCGATGCCGTAAGAATGCACCGATAACACGCCCCCTGCGAAACTGCTCCGGATCCGGTATGCTGCAGAAGCTCACGATCACTGGCTGGGCACCCTCCAAGCGGGCTCCGTCAGAGGGCCGAACCGGCAAGTCGCTCAGCTCGGCACATATCCGGCTACGACCTGAAGCAGTTTGAACGCGGTTGGCGCGTCGTTCTCTATGACAGCCAGAAATTCTTCGGCCCCGATGCGCAAGCACAGCAGATCTGTCGTGGCTTTCATATCCAGCGCACGCGGAACATTGCGGATCAGGCCAAGCTCTCCGACCAATTTTCCGCCATCTACCGTGGTGATCAGCTTATCCTCTCCGTCCGAGTTTGGAAGAAGCAGATCGGCCGTCCCCTCGATGATGATGTAGGCGCCGTCTGATGGGTCATCATCCTTGTGAAACACGTATTCGCCCGCTTTTGCACGGTACCAGCGTGCGCCGAATGCCAAGAGGCGCAACTGTTTTCCATCCAGACCCGAGAACAGGTACGATTGTGTCAACGCCTCGAGCTTGCGGGACAGATCCGCGGCAATGGCGCTGCTTTCCTCCGCTGAAATTTCTGCTGTTTCCGAAAGAATACGCCCCTGATTCACCTCCACGTGCACGTCGAACAGATTTGGGTCTTCGTGAGCGGCGTCCAGCGCGATCAAGGTGGTACTGGGCAGCAGTCTGCGCAGTCTCTCGAAAAGCGCGGATCTGGTCTGACTGTCATAGCTGGCCAGAACGGCCTCAAGGATCAGGATATCGGGCCGCTTGATGGCCGCGCGGCTTACGGCAAGAAGCTCCGAGTAGAGCGGCGGCAGATTGGCGCCACCAAGCGAAATGGGCATGTCAAAGATCAGGCCGGGTACGAGACGGTCGATCCCGCCCTCCACCAGGGAGTCGGCGATCACGCGGCGCAATTCGACCCCCTTCGACCCCGCAGCCTCCGAAATCTTCCCGAAAATCGCGTTCTCGAGAACCGTCAGCCCCTGCGTGCAGCGGTCCGACCGTATCGGCCAAAAGAGATCGTCCATCCGCTTCTGAAGCGATTGCGCGTGATCGCGGCGCATTGCAAGCACGCGGGCCTTCATGTCCTCGGGGAACGCCGGGCCGATGCGTTCGGCCGAAATAACGAAAGGCACGACAAGCAGGTGCGCTTTTTCCAGAGTGCTCAGGTCGATGCCGTCGCGCCGTTTTGAAATCATCTCGACAGCGGTCTCGTAACTGGCGACGTCAAGCGCGAGCTTGTTGAACAAAGGATGGTCGGTGCCGTCCAGGCCGAAAATCTTGCGCAGCACGTCAATCACATCGACGGCCAGATCCAGCAGATCCTGATCCAGCCCGAATTCCGAGAGAAGTCGCATGAATTCCGGATGCTCGGCCAGCACCTTGGCGGTCAATGGAACACGCGGCGTCGCGAACATGAGGTTATCGCCCACAGGCAGCGAGGGATTATACGCCCCTCGGTCGAAAAAATGCACATGTCTGGAAAGCCCTGCCTCCTCGATCGCCCGTGCGACAGCCGGGCGCAGAGCAACCAGGCTTTGCGCGATGTCGGGATAGGCTTCGGGATTGAACTGCTGATCCAGCCCACGCACGAACAGGGCATTGCCGGGTCCCAGCCCCTGGACCAGATCCAGCCACCACTCACGCAGCTCCGAAGCGGTACCACAACCGGCCAGAGAGGGGTCAAGCCACTCGGCCTCCAGCGGATCGACGCTGTTGCCCGACGCCTCGGCTTCCTTGATGGCGACCGGGTCGCGCGGCCCCTCCTGCGGCCGAAGCATGAGCGGCATCAGGACGTTTTCGCCGAAGCTTCCCATGAACATCACCGGCCGCGACGCAGCGTGACCTATGCGGCTGGAAATGACGGACTGGTGCAGGGTGGACAGATCCCGCCCGCCCCAAAGAATCTTGCCCCCCGACGGCAACACTTCGCGAGTCAGAAGCTCGGCAATGGCGCGCCTGTCATCGTCTCTGGGGGCGGTGATGCCGATCGCTGCGCCGGCGGGCAGACGGACAGTGATGTCCTCCAGAACCGAATTGCCATCGGAATCGCGAACGGTGACGCCGGACATGTCGATATCGCCCATCAGATCCGGCATCGCGTCCGGCTCGCCTTCGATGAGGTCCTTGTCAATCATGCCTGCCGGCGCGAAACGTTCCGTGATGGCATTCCAACGCAGCGACATGTCCTGCGTCTGGTTGTAATAGGCCAGCAGCTCCTTCCAGGGACTGGCAATATCCTTGTAGGCGGCCAGCGCGGCAACCAGCGCGCCGACCGTGATCTCTCCCTTGATGGCGAGGTAGCCACCAATCGAATAGAAGAAAAATGGCGTAAGCTGGGTGATGAAGTTGTTCGCGAACTTCATCAGGAATTTCATTTTGAAGATGCTCAGACGAAGGAAGAACAGACGCCCCAGCCGGTCCGAGATCATCGCCATGCGGTAACGCGCGCCGCCGTTCACGCGCAGCGAAGCAGCGCCGACCGCGCCTTCGCCGATCTCGCTTGCAAGGGCGCGGACCTGCTTCACCCGCTGCTTGTTCAGCAGATTGATCTGACGCTGAAACCTTGGAATCAGCCACGCCTGAAGCGGGATCAGGGCACAGGCCGCAAGACCGAATGTCACGCTTTGAAGAAACAGGAAGGCCAGGATTGTCGCCATCTGTCCGGCCTGAAGCACCGGCTGCGCCAAGGCATCACCCATCAGCCCTCCCATCGGCTCGGATTCGGAGGTGACCATGGATACCAGCTCGCCCTGGCTGGTTCTTTCGAAATAGGGTGCGGGAAACCGCAGAATCCGGGCAATCAGCGTATAGCGAAAACGCCGCAGCAGCCGCTCCGACAGGACACCCTTCATCGTGTTGATCCGCATTTTCAACAGACCATGGACAAACACGGACAACAGGAA
>JBFFQZ010000333.1:0-3241 GCA_041573235.1 Sulfitobacter sp.
GGCAGGCTGTCTCCGCCCCAGAACGTGTCGAACAGACGTCCCAGATCCAGATGATTCAGCACCGCCATGCAGGGCGCGATCGGCTTGTTGGTGCAGATGCCCAGGGCATGACCCTGCGCCCGCAGCGCTTCCAGCGCGGGCACGACGCCGGGATAGGGCACGGTCTTGTGCACTGCGGTCAGGTAGGACGCCTTGAACGCGCGCGTCAGCGGCTCTTGCAGATCATCCGGCAACCCGCAGGCCGCGCGCATCTTCTGCACGAAAACGGCCACGCCGTTGCCGATAAAATCATGGGTCTGGGCCAGCGTGATCTGTCGCCCGTGCGCCGCCAGCAGATCATTGGCCACGCCGTGGATATCCGGAGCGCTGTCGATCAGCGTACCGTCCAGATCAAAGACGATGCGCGCCTTCACGCCAGCGGCAACCGCTGCCGGACCAGCGTGGTCCAATAGGAACAGCCCCAGGCGATCACGTCGTCGTTGAAGTCATACGCGGGGTGGTGCAACCCGGCCGACGGGCCATTGCCCACGTTGATCATCGCCCCCGGCACCTCGTTCAACATGAAGGAAAAATCCTCGCCCCCAAGGCTTGCCGGCATATCGAGCGATACCCGGTCCACCCCGGCCACTTCCTGGGCGGCCTTCGCCGCGCGGCGGGTGCCCTCGGGATCGTTGACCGTGACCGGATACATGCGGATGTATTCGATATGCCCGGCGGCGCCTTGCGCGGCGCAGGTACTCAGCACGAGGCGGCGCAGCTTTTCCTCGATCTCGGCGCGGACCTCTTCGCGCAGGGTGCGCACGGTGCCCGTGATCTCGACCTCCTGCGGGACCACGTTGAATGCGTCGCCCGCATGGATGGTGCACAGCGACACCACGGCGTTGTCCATCGGGTCGAGGTGGCGCGCGGTCATCCCCTGCACCGCCTGGATCAGCAACGCCGCGATGGGCAGCGGGTCGATCGTGGTGTGCGGCATCGCCGCGTGGCCGCCGCGCCCCTCGACCCGGATCCGCACCTCGTCGACCGACCCCATGATCGGGCCCTCGTTGATCGTGAACTCGCCCACCGGCAGGTTGGGGCGGTTGTGCATGCCATAGACCTCGTCGCAGGGCCATCGGTCGAACATGCCGTCCCTGATCATGGCCTCGGCGCCCGCGCCGCCTTCCTCGGCGGGCTGAAAGATCACCAGCACCCGCCCGTCAAAAGCGCGCGTCTCGGCAAGCTGCTTGGCCGCGCCCAACAGCATCGTAGTATGACCGTCGTGACCGCAGGCGTGCATCTTGCCCGCCACGGTCGAGGCCCACTCGACCCCGGTTTCTTCCTCGATCGGCAGCGCGTCCATGTCCGCGCGCAGCCCGATCATGCGGCCCGACGTGTTGGTCTGCCCCATGATCACGCCAACCACACCTGTCCGGCCGATGCCCTCGACCACCTCGTCACAGCCATAGGCGCGCAACCGTTCGGCCACCGACGCGGCGGTGCGCGTCACATCGTACAACAGCTCGGGATTGCGGTGCAGATCGCGGCGAAACGCCGTCAGCTCTTCGATATCCTTTGCGACCCAGTTTTCCACAGCCATGTCAGTCTCCCTTGATCCGGTAGCGAAGATCGCAATCGCGGGCACAAGACAACAAATGCCCGACCTCGCCAACCCCCATCTGGCCCTCCGTGTGGGAATAGCGATGGCGGCCCGGATCAATGGTCCGTTTCCAGCCATCGACGCGGCGCGTCTTCGTGCGGAGTACCGCGCTGGTCCTGCAGGCCTGTTATGTCAGCGCGCTCGTTGCGGTGCTGTCTGGCATCCTGTTCCTGGCGACCGAATTTTATGACCGCATCTGTTTCGAAAAGGTGCGCAAGATGAGCCCGGCCAATCCCGCGGAGGTGCAACACCTGTTGCGCGGCCTTCACGCCAGCGCGGCGTTCAGCGCCATTGGGATCGGATTTCTTGCGGCATCAACGGCCTTTTTCCAGACCGGACAAAACTATTTCCTGCCTCTCTTCTTTCTGCTGACCGCCGCGATCTTTGCGGCGATGAACAACCATCAGGTCCTGTCGGCCCTCGTGATCCGGCTGGCGATCTATGGCGCGGTTTTCATGCTGATCCCGATATGGGACCTGCTGCAATCGGGGCCTGAACAGCGCGGCGCCATGTGGCTGCATTTCTTCACCAGCATCTTCGTGCTGTATTTCATCGGGAATTGCGCCCGCACGGTGCTGTATTACGACCGCACCCGCAAACGGCACCTGCAGCAACTGAAGATCGAAAACGAACGCGCGCGTGCGGCGCTAGTGGCCAAGAGCGAATTTCTCTCCACCGTCAGCCATGAGTTGCGCACACCGCTGACCTCAATCAAGGCCTCGCTGGACATGACGCTCATCGGCGCCCTCGGCGAAATGCCGCAACATCCCAAATGGGGAATTCGCCAGAGGGCTTCAGGCCCAACGTCATGCCTTGGATACTCTTTCAGAAAACACCAACTACCCCGCCCTGTGCGAACAGATCCAGATGCAGGCGCGCCGGACCTGCCCCTTGCGGAGGCTGACTCTGCACGACCCCGACCACCTGGCCGAGGCGCAAGACGAGCATGAACAGATGATCCGCGCGCTGAGCCGCGGCGATCTGGACACCGGCTTCACCTTGGCAAGCGCCCGCAGACGAGGCGAAATAATGAACGCAATTTGCCATCGTTCAGACCTGAATCGTCCTATTTTCGCCACTATTTCCAGTCAAAAACGAATGAACACCCCCAGAGGTAAGGTGTATTTGGAGTAGCAAAATGAGAATCCTGGCAGTTGACGACGATCCATTGATCTTGGAGCTTTTGTCACAGTGCATGTTGACCTTCGGGCAGCATGAACTGACCACTGCGGAATCCGGGCCGGAAGCACTTGCTCTGCTGAACGATAACAACGCGCCGCTGTTCGACTGCTTCATGCTCGACATCCAGATGCCTGCCATGGATGGCATGGAACTTGCCCGCTGCATCCGGAAAATCAGCCGCTATCAGGACACTCCGATCGTCATGCTGACCGCGATGTCCGAGAAGCGCTATATCGACGGGGCTTTCTCTGCGGGCGCGACCGATTACGTCACCAAACCCTTCGACATCGTCGAATTGAAAACCCGCATGAGCGTGGTCGAAAAGATCGCGACAAGCAAACGGGCCTCGTCCGAGAAAGTATTTGACGCGACGACCTTTGAGGGGCAACCCGAAGTCGATCCGGATTATGTCTCTCTGCA
>JBFFQZ010000334.1:0-3217 GCA_041573235.1 Sulfitobacter sp.
GAACAGCGACCAGCGGCGGCGGGCTTTGTAACTCATGGCCATAGGGGGCCCTTTCGAAACATGTGCGGTTGCGCCTGAAATGGGCGCAGCCCGCGCGATGTCAATCGCGACACTTAGTCCGCGAAGGGATCGGTGACCAGAATCGTGTCCTCACGCTCGGGCGAGGTCGACAAAAGTGCCACCGGGCAATCGATCAGCTCTTCGACGCGGCGCACGTATTTGATTGCCTCCGCCGGCAGATCCGCCCAGGATCGCGCGCCCTCGGTCGAACCGGGCCAGCCCGGCATCTCCTCGTAGATCGGGGTGCAGCGCGCCTGTTGGTCCGCCGCCGTAGGCAGATAATCAAGACGCTTGCCGTCAAGTTCATAGGCCACGCAGATTTTCAGCGTCTCGAACCCGTCCAGCACGTCCAGCTTGGTCAGCGAGATCCCGTTGACGCCGGAGGTCGCGCAGGTCTGGCGCACCAGTACCGCATCGAACCAGCCACAGCGCCGCTTGCGTCCGGTGACGGTTCCGAATTCGTGGCCCCTTTCGCCAAGCCTCTGACCATCCGCGTCATGCAGTTCCGCCGGAAACGGTCCTTCGCCCACGCGGGTCGTATAGGCCTTGACGATGCCCAGCACGAAATCGATCGAGCCAGGCCCGATGCCCGTACCGGTCGCGGCCTGCCCCGCGATCACGTTGGAGGACGTAACGAAAGGATAAGTCCCGAAATCAATATCCAAAAGCGCGCCCTGCGCGCCCTCGAACAGGATTCGTTTGCCCGCGCGCCGCTTTTCGTTGAGGATTTTCCACACCGGGGCCGCGTATTCCAGCACCACGGGCGCAATCGCGCGCAGATCCGCCAGCAGCTTGTCGCGGTCCACAGGCTCAAGGCCCAGCCCCCGGCGCAGCGCATCATGGTGCACCAGCGCGCGGTCCACGCGCAGCTCAAGCGTCGCATCATCAGCCAGATCCGCCACACGTACCGAACGACGCCCGACCTTGTCCTCGTAGGCGGGACCGATTCCGCGTCCGGTGGTCCCGATCTTGGCCACCGCGGTCTGCGCCTCGCGCGCACGGTCCAGTTCGCCGTGAATCGGCAGGATCAGCGGCGTGTTTTCCGCGATCATCAACGTCTCGGGTGAAATGGTCACACCCTGCCCGCGCAGCTGCGCGATCTCTTTTTCCAGGTGCCAGGGGTCCAGCACCACACCATTGCCGATCACCGACAGCTTGCCGCCGCGCACGATCCCCGAGGGCAGCAGGCTCAGCTTGAACACCTCGCCGTCGATCACCAGGGTGTGGCCCGCGTTATGCCCGCCCTGGAATCGCGCGATCACATCCGCCCGCTCCGAGAGCCAGTCGACGATCTTGCCCTTTCCCTCGTCGCCCCACTGGGCGCCTACGACAACAACATTGGCCATGGTATTCCTCTCAAAACGACGGGCGCCAAAAAGTCCGAAGGGCGCGCAGTTCAAACCCGCGTCCGTATAGCGGTCCCGCGCGCGCGGGGGAACAGCAAACTGCACACACCGGCATAGACTTTTGCGCAGCACCCCTGAATATTGCCCGCAAAACGACAAAGGATCGCTCATATGGGTTTTTTTCTGCGCTGGTTCTGCGCTTTCGCACTGCTGACGGTGACGTTCAACCCGACTGAGTACAACTACGTGCAATGGCTGCGCAGCTACGGCGGGATGAACATGTCGATTGCCGTGCTGACGGGGATCGTCCTGCTGATCGGTTACCTCATCTACCTGCGCGCCACCCTGCGCAGCATCGGCGCGCCGGGCATGATGCTCGTGATGGCGCTGGTGGGCGCGGGGCTATGGGTACTGGTGGATATCGGCGTGCTGCGCCTCGACGATCCCGACCTCAACGTCTGGCTCGGCCTCGCGGCACTCAGCTTCGTGCTCGCCATCGGCCTCAGCTGGAGCATCATACGCCGCACGCTCTCGGGACAGGCCGATGTGGATGACGTCGATCCCTGATCAGCACGAGACGGGACGGTGGGCGGGGTGCCTTTGACCCGCAAGGGTCAAACAGCGTCGTCCAGCGTCACGGGCACCCCATGCGGCGTGCGCAGATACGCAGCCTCCCAAGCCGCGCGCATCGCTTCCACGGCGCCCGCATCGGCCATTTCTATCTCTGCCAGGTAGCGCTCCAGCGTTTCCAGCCAGGCGGCGAAGTAATCATCGCCACCATTCAGCGACCGCTCCAGCCCATGGCGCTTCAACGTCGCGCCGAACCGGGCCGCCCAATCGGACCAGACAAAATGCCCCGCCTCGTTCAGATGCACGGTCAGCGCAAACAGCTGCGCATGCCAGGGCGCCTCGAATACGGGCTCCGGCGCGCCGCTCATGCGCGCACCAGATAGCTTTGCCACAAATCCAGGACCACCTCGTCGCGCGGATGCTCCGGGTGCTGCCAAAGCTCGGACGCGGCAAACCCCACCGCATAAAGCGGCTCGGGCGCCTCGCCCAGCCCGTGCGCATTGGTGTCTGGCAGCACGTGGCAACCGTGATAGCGCAGGATGCGTCCCCGCGCGCCGGCCGCATAGGACGGCAGGCGGGTATGTCCCCCGTCGACAAACTGATTCTCCGCAAACCGCCGCGTCACCACAGGATCCCCCACGGCAAAGACAGGCGCCACGTCGCTGTCACGGTCCACCGGTCCGCCCCGGGCCAGCGCCTGAGCGACCCTGTCCGCCCGCAGCGCCTTCTCCGCAAGCCCGAGAACTTCATCAGTGCCCTTCCCCGCCAGTTCGTCCCGCGTCAGCACACCGGTTTCGACCAACAGGGTCGCCAGCCCGCCCAGCCATTTTTCGTAATAGCTGAATGCCGTGTAATCCTTCGGAGCAAGCCGTTCGCGTGCGTGGCGCGACCGGTCGATATTCCACGAACCCAACGCGCCCGCCGCCAGTGTCACGGCCAGTGCGCGCGCGTGCCAGTCTTCGTGGAACACTTCGGGCTCCGCCCCGGGATCGATCGCCCCATCGCCAAACCGCCCACCCATGTCATGGACGCGGCTCATGACGGCTGCCCCGCAAGGCCCGTGCCGATCATGCTGTTGCGCGACACCAGTTTCATCAAGGCCTCTTCGGACCAGCCCTGCGTGCCTTCGGGCCGTATCGGCAGCACCAGATAGCGCACTTCGGCGGTCGAATCCCAGACCCGCACCGCCGTCTCCTCGGGCAGGCTCACGCCGAATTCCGCCAATACCCGGCGCGGCTCGC
>JBFFQZ010000335.1:0-3185 GCA_041573235.1 Sulfitobacter sp.
CCCACAGCACGTTGGCCCCCTCGTCGCGGACCGTCTTGATCAGGCGGGGCAGATGTTCGCCGACCTTGCCCGCCCCGAAACGTGCGATCAGGGTCAGGCGTCCCGCCTCGTTCTTCGGGTTCAGCTTGGCCATCAGAACCTTCAGGTCTTCCGAGGTCATGGAGGGGCCGCATTTCAACCCGATCGGGTTCAGCACACCACGGCAGTATTCCACATGCGCGCCATCGGGCTGCCGGGTGCGGTCGCCGATCCAGATCATGTGACCCGAACCCGCCAGCCACTTGCCCGAGGTGGTATCGAGCCGGGTCAGCGCCTCTTCGTATTCCAGCAGCAAGGCCTCGTGGCTGGTGTAGAAATCGACCGTCTGCAGCGTATGCGCCATCTTGCTGTCGATGCCGGCCGCCTTGATGAAATCCAGCGTATCGCTGATGCGGTTGGCCATGTCGCGGTATTTCGCGGCCTTCTCGCCTTCGGTGAAACCCAATGTCCAGCTATGGACCTGGTGCACATCCGCATAGCCGCCGGTAGAGAACGCACGCAGCAGGTTCAGCGTGGCGGCGGCCTGCAGATAGGCCTGCAACATGCGCTGCGGATCGGGCTGTCGCGCCTCTGGCGTGGCGGCCAGATCGTTGATGATGTCGCCGCGATAGGATGGCAGTTCGACACCGTCGATCACCTCGGTCGGGGCCGAGCGCGGCTTGGCGAACTGGCCCGCCATGCGACCGACCTTCACGACCGGAACCTTGGCGCCATAGGTCAGCACCATCGCCATCTGCAACAGCACCTTGAAGGTGTCGCGGATGTTGTCGGCGCTGAACTCGGCGAAGCTTTCGGCGCAATCGCCGCCCTGCAGCAGGAACGCCTCGCCGCGCGCGGCTTCGCCCAATGCGGCTTTCAGCTTGCGCGCCTCACCGGCAAACACCAGCGGCGGATACTTGGACAGCTGCGCCTCGACGGCGGCAAGGGCCGCCGCGTCGGTATAGTCGGGCATCTGAACCCGGGGGCGGTTGCGCCAATCGGTTTTCTGCCACTCGGTCATGTCTGTCTCTCCGCGAAAGTCTTCATGTGTCGCTTCTATACAAAAGCTGCCGGGTGCATGCCACAACCGATTTCTGCGCGTCAGAGGTTTGGCGACGTGAAAGGGTCGTATTCCGGCGCAAATGCGCGGCTGAATGCTGCGGTGACCCTTGATGATGCTGCGTAAACCTGATCAATTGAACGGCAACGATCATGGAGCGTTCTTGATGCCTTCGCCCCGCCAAATGGCCAAAGACCCTGCTGTCGCGACGGCTCCGCGACGTTTCGTCTTTGTATTGCTGGACAATTTCACGCTTCTCAGTTTCGCCTCGGCGTTGGAAAGCCTGCGTATCGCCAACCGGATGCTGGAACGCACCGCCTATACCTGGATGCTGGTCGGCGAAGGCGGCACGCGGATGCGGTGTTCGGCCGGAACCGAATTCCAGCTGGACGGCGACCTGATCGAGCTGACGCGCGACGATGTCGTCGTGGTCTGCGGCGGCGTCGATGTTCAGAAATCCACAACCAAGAAGGTGATTTCCTGGCTGCGCCGCGAGGCGCGCAAGGGCATGCTTCTGGGCGGGCTGTGCACGGCCAGCTATGCGCTGGCCAAGGCGGGGTTGCTGGATGGCAAGCGCGCCACGATCCATTGGGAGAACCAGGACAGTTTCGCCGAGGAGTTCGAGGAGGTCGAACTGACCAAGTCGGTTTTCGTGATCGACGGAAATCGTTTCAGCACGGCGGGCGGCACCTCGTCGATCGACCTGATGCTGAAGCTGATCGCGAATGATCATGGCGAGGATGTCGCCAATCTTGTTGCGGATCAGTTCATCTATTCCTCGATTCGAACCGATCAGGACACGCAGCGCCTGTCGGTGCCCACGCGAATCGGGGTGCGCCACCCCAAGCTCAGCCGCGTGATCCAGATGATGGAAAGCCATATCGAAGAACCGATCAGCCCGTCGATCCTGGCGCGCGATGTGGGCATGTCCACGCGACAGCTGGAACGGTTGTTCCGCCGTTACCTGGCCCGCAGCCCCAAGCGCTACTACATGGAACTGCGCTTGCAGAAGGCGCGCAACCTGCTGATGCAGACCGACATGAGCGTCATCAACGTGGCGCTGGCCTGCGGCTTTGCCTCGCCCTCGCATTTCTCGAAATGTTACCGCGCGCATTACGACACCACGCCCTATCGCGAGCGCGGCAGCCATGCCACGCGGCTGTCGATCTGATCACCGCCGTCTGATCACCGCGTCAGGGCGCGATGCGATAGAGCGTGCCGCGCGTCTCGTTGATGAACCAGACCGACCCGTCCGGTGCCTGCCGGATGTCGCGGACACGTTCGGTTTCGGGGCCTTTTATCTGGTCGATCTCGCGCAGGGGATTGCCGGACAGCCGCGCGATGTAATCGAATTTGAGCGAGCCCACCAGAACGTCGCCATCCTGAAGCGCGCCGTTCCGGTCGGGCCACAGGCTGCCGTTCAGCGCCGCCATGCCGGAGGGGGCGATGGACGGGTCCCAATACATCACGGGTTGTTCCATGCCGGGTTTGGCCGTGCCCTCGCCTATTTTCAGACCGGAATAATGCCGCCCGTAGGAAATGACGGGCCAGCCGTAGTTCGCACCGCGCTGCACGCGGTTCACCTCGTCCCCGCCGCGCGCGCCATGTTCGTTGACCCACAGTTGCCCCTGTGCGTCCAGCATCGCGCCCTGCGGGTTGCGATGCCCCCATGACCAGATTTCGGGCTGTGCGCCGGGCTGGTTCACGAAAGGATTGTCGGCGGGAATTGATCCGTCACGATTGATGCGGATGATCTTGCCGTTATGGCGCGACAGGTCCTGTGCGGCGTCGTCATCGCCGCGATCCCCGATGGTCAGGAAAATCGTGCCGTCGCGCCCTTCCACAAGGCGGCCGCCGAAATGACGCGGGCCTGAGGAACCGGGCGCCATTTCGAACAGGATACGCAGGTTCTGCAACTGCGTGCGGTCGCGCGACAAGCGGCCGATCGCCAGCGCCGTACCCTCGGCGCGCCCCTGGGGCTTGGCGAAACTGAACAGGATCTCGCTACTTTCGGCGAAATCACGGGGCACCAGCACATCCAGCAGACCGCCCTGCCCGTTCGCGCGGATCGCGGGCAGCCCGCTGATCTGCTGGCGCCGGCCCTGGG
>JBFFQZ010000336.1:0-3139 GCA_041573235.1 Sulfitobacter sp.
CGCCCGCGGATGGCCGCCGAAGGGGCTGCCCATGGAAATCACCTGCCGCACCTTCTCGGGCATCAGCTTGCCCAGCTGCCGGGCATAAATGCCGCCAAGGCTCCACCCAACGATGCTGACCTTGCGCTCGTACTGGGCGTGCAGGCTGTCGACCAGATCAATCAGACCACTTTCCACGCCCGCGCGCGGGCCAAGGTTCAGGCCCATCTGCCAGCCATGGGTCGGATAGCCCTTGGATGTGAGGAACCGCCGCAGCGACAGGGTGGACCGGTCGCTGGTGGTCAGCCCCGGCAGCACCAGAACCGGCTGCCCGTCACCGCGCGGTGCCAAGGCGGACAGTGTCGGCAATGCGGCGGCAAATCCGAACAGCTCCGGTATGGCGCGGCCTTCCATCAGAAGGAGCGCTTTGCTCGGGGCGCGTGCTGTCGTTTGTACCACGGAAAATCCTTTCGGCCGCGCAACATCGTTACGTTTGAGCCAGTAGACGCGACATATATTTATTCTGTCAACATGACCCTAAGGTAAACCGCCCGAAACCGACGCTTTCCCCACAGCAACCGTGTCAGGCGCCGGACAGGGCGGATGCCTTTTCAAACGCGGCTTTCAGCTCATCAAAGGATGCAACGATCAGGTCGGCAAAGTGATCCGCGTCCGGCATCGCCTTATGATCGGCAGTGATTCCGAAATCGAGATGATCCATATAGCTTTGAACCGTCACGTTCAGCGCAACGCCGTGGGTCGCGATCGACACGGGATAGAGCGCGGTCACCTGCGCCCCCGCGCAATACAACGGAAACGGCGGCCCGGCGGTGTTCGAGATCGTCAGGTTCACCACCTGCGGGATCACATCGGCCAGCTTGCTGCTGCCGTAAAGCTGCATCAGACCGGGCAGCAGTGTCGGTGCACCGATCAATGTGAAATCCTTTGGCGCCGCATCCTTCACGCCACCGGCAACCGTCTTGGACGCCCCTGATTCCTGCGCGATCTTGCTCAGACGTTTCAACGGATCGCCATAGTTCGTGGCCAGCGGCACGTTCATCCCGAACACTTGATTGTTGATGTCCGAATTGCCCATCTCGCGCATGGAAATCGGCACAAAGGCGACCAGCGCGGCATCCGGCAGGGCCTGCCTGTCCAACAGGTATTTCCGCAAGGCACCGCTGGTGATCGCCATCACCACGTCATTGAGCTTGGTTCCCGTGGCCTTGCCCAGCGCCTTCACCTCTTTCAAGGAGATCGACCGCGCGCCGTAGCTGCGCCGGGCCTCGACGGTCACGTTGAACGGCGTTCTGGGCGCCAGCATCTGCGGCAGGCCGACCTTGCCGGTCAGCACTGGGGCCACCATCTCGGCCATTTGCCCGAGCGCCTTTGGCAGGTTCTCCATCAGCGTCAGCTGCTGGCGGGCAAAATTCGCGGCAACATCGTTGATCGTCAGGATCGCGCGCTCAAGGTCCGTCGGCTTGCGTTCCGGCGCCTTGGGCTGTGGCGGCTCGACCTCGCGCGGTTCTTCAGTGACGTCATAGAGCGCCTTGGTGATCACCATGCCCGCGCCACCATCCACCGCCGCATGGTGGACCTTTGAATACAATGCCGCCTGACGGCCCTCCAGCCCCTCGATCACCGTGAACTGCCACAGCGGTCGCGACCGGTCTAACGTGACCGCGTGCAGTTCCGCCACCATTTCCTCAAGCTGTTTACGGTTGCCGGGCTTGGGCAGTTTCGCGGATTGGATGTGGTAGTCAAAATCAAGCTCGCCCGCGTCCACCCATCCGGGATGGTCCATTTCAAACACCGCACGTGCCAGCTTCATTCCGAAAATTGGAATCAGATGCACGCGACCTTTGAAGAACCTGGTGAAATGTTTGTGGAATGACCCGCGAAATCCCTTCGGCAGATCATACAGCGTCAGCCCCGCAACATGCATCGGCGTCTGGTCGGTTTCCATGTAGAGAAATGACGCGTCGATCCCGCTGAGCTGCTTCATGTTTCAAACCTTCCCGTACGGTTGACGCTGCGCACCTTCTTGATCAGTTGACTAAACTCTGTAACCTGGGTCAAGCGAGCATGATTGTGAGCACATACCTCGATACTTTCGCTCATCAAATGAAGCGGGAACCGGGGGGCCGGGAGAATAGAAATGGACCGCTACTGGACAAAGAGTTATCCAGCCAATGTCCCGTCTGAAGTCGATATCGACCAATACGGATCGTTGATTGACCTGCTCGAAGAGAGTTTTACAAAATACGCAGATCAGAACGCCTATATCCTGATGGACAAGGCGCTGACCTATGGCGATCTTGACCGGATGTCGCGCGCCGTCGGGGCCTATCTGCAAAGCCTTGGACTGCAAAAAGGCGACCGCGTCGCGATCATGATGCCCAACGTGCTGCAATATCCCGTCGTTCTAGCCGGGATCCTGCGCGCGGGGTTCATCGCGGTGAACGTCAACCCGCTCTATACGCCGCGCGAGCTGGAACATCAGCTCAATGATTCCGGGGCCAAGGTGATCTTTATCATCGAGAATTTCGCCGAGACCCTCGACAAGGTCATCGCGAAGACGGCCATCGAACATACGGTCGTGACAGGTGTTGGCGATCTTCTGGGTTTTCCAAAGGGGGCGATCACCAATTTCGTCATCCGCAACATCCGCAAGGCGGTGCCGACCTACCGGCTGCCCGGCCATGTCAGGCTGAGCCGCGTCCTGTCCAAAGGCCGTGGCATGACGATGACCCGGCCCGAACTTGCCCCTGACGATGTCGCGGTCCTGCAATACACCGGCGGCACCACCGGCGTGTCCAAGGGTGCAACCCTACTGCACCGTACGGTAATCGCCAACCTGCTGTCTTCCGAGGCGTGGATGCGTCCCGGACTTGAACGGCGCCCGATCGAAGGACAGCTGACCTTCATCTGCGCGCTGCCGCTCTATCATGTCTTCGCCTTCATCACCTGCTCGCTTCTGTCGATGCGTTCTGGCGGGGTCAACGTCCTGATCCCCAATCCGCGCGACATGGATGCCACCATCAGGGAGATCGGCAAATACCGCTTTCATGTCTTTCCGGGCGTCAACACGCTGTTCAACGGGCTGGCCAATCACCCGGAGTTCGCCAAGCTGGATTTCGACCAGCTGCGCATCGCCAAC
>JBFFQZ010000337.1:0-3105 GCA_041573235.1 Sulfitobacter sp.
CCCCGTCTGAGGTCAGCGTACCGGCTCGCGTGAACGGCCCGTAGACAACCAGCTGCCCCGAGGGCCGCAGGGCTGCGGCGGCTTCTTTCAGTACCGTTTGTGCGGCTGGCTGCGGGATCAGATGCAGCAGGTTCGCCAGATGGATCAGGTCAAAGGGATCCTCCTCTGCGCCCCAGCCGGGCCGCGCGGCGTCCAGATGCCGGGCCGCGCGCAGATTGGGCAGCCGTGCCTCGGCGGCATAGGCGTCGATCGAGGCACGCCGGGACGCGTCGATGTCGGTGGGCTGCCAGTCCAGCGCGGGCAGGGCTGCGGCAAGCGTCACGATGTGCTGCCCCGTGCCCGATGCGATTTCAAGCGCGCGGCCCCGCGAGGGCGCCAGACCCGCCAGCAGTTCGACGATGACAGCCGTGTTGCGGGCCGCCGAGGGCGCACAAAGCTTCGCCCCCTCCAGCGCGTTTGCCACGCTGGCCGTCGTGGGCAGCTTGCTCATCCGCGCAGCCGGTTCGGCATCAGCGCGGCCACGCTATCGGTGTCCAGCACGGGCGTGCGCCCCATCACCAGATCGGCCAGCAGTTGCGACGCGGCGGGCGCGGTCTGAAACCCATAGCCGCCCTGACCTGCGCACCAGACGAATTCTGGCACCTCCGGGTCGCGGCCCAGAACCAGCGTGCGGTCGGGGGCAAAACTGCGCAGGCCCGCCCAGGTGGACAGGGGGCGGGTGACCTCGGGCGTGACCATGTTCTGATATCGGGCAAGCCCCTCGGCCAGCACCATATCATCGGCAAAGGCATCGTGGGGGTGGGTCGGGTCTTCGTCCGCGGGGGACACGATCAGCGCCCCGGCATCGGGTTTGGCATACCAGGTTTCGCCGGTGCCGAAGAACATCGGCCAGCGCGTGACATCCAGCCCGCCGGGGGCTGCGATACGCGCCATGGAGCGGCGATGCGGCACGATGCCCAGCGGCGTCACGCCCGCGATGCCCGCAATCAGATCCGCCCAGGCGCCACCTGCATTGACCAGCGTATGCGCTTCGTAATGATCCCCGGCTTTGACCTGCCAGCCGCCGGGCCCTTGCCGGATCTCCGTGACGACCGCATCTGTCACCACGCGCCCGCCGTTGCCGCGCAGCACGCGGATGAAATCCTGCATCAGCTTGTCGGTGTCGATGTCATGGGCATCTGCGTGATACCCTGCAAAGCCCAGTTTGCCGGGGTCCAGCACCGGCACCATGTCCAGCGCCTCCGCAGTGCTGATTTCCGACAGGCCCATCGTTTTCTCATCGCGGCGAAACGCGTCTTCATCACCGGGTTCGGCGATGATCAGCAGACCGCGCTGGGTCAGGTATCCGCCGTGTTCCTCTTGCAGGTACGTCTCGCTTGCACGGTTGAGCGCCCGAACCGAGGGCGCGCCATAGTTCTTTTCGATCAGCGCCGCCGACCGCCCCGAAGCGTGATAGCCGGTGGCGCTTTCCATCTCCAGCACGGTGACCTTCGCGTCGGCGGACAGCCGGGCGGCCGCCGACAGCCCGGCAATGCCGCCGCCAATGACAAGGATGTCCTGGCTCATGCTTCCTCTGCGCGGTCCGTGGCCGGCGGTGGGGCAGGCACAAGCTTGGCCAGCCGGTCGTACAGATCCGCGTTCATCTCGTATTCCAGCGCGGCAAGCGAGGGGGCAAGCTGTTCGGCGGAGCGCGCCGAGATGATGGGCGTGGGTGCCGTTTCATGCGCCGCGGCCCAGGCCACAGCGAGGGTTGCGGGGTGCGCGCCGACCTCTTCCGCGATCTGCGACAGATCCGCCGCCGCCGCATGCATGTAGTCAAAGCGGTAGCGCTGCGCGTACATGTCGTCTTCCTTCAGGCGTCCGGTGCCGCCGGTGGCATATTTCCCGGTCAACAGTCCGCCGCCCAGTGGTGAATATGGCGCGCACAGCATGCCCATGTCCTGCGCCATCGGCAGGATCTCTACCTCGGCCTGGCGTTTCACGACATTGTACATCGGCTGGATGAGGTCGATGGACAGGTCGAATTTCGCCGCGATCGACGCCGCCTTGACGGCCTGCCAGGCCGAGAAATTCGACACGCCGACATAACGGATGATGCCTTGCTGCTTGAGCTTTGCAAAGGCCTCGAAGGTTTCATGCATATCCGTGTCGGGATCGAAACGGTGCAGGTACAACGCGTCGAGCACGTCCATATCCATCCGCTTGCGCGACGTCTCGGCCGACGCCGCGATGTTCTGCGCGGTCGAGCCGCCCTCGAACGCGGCCTTTGTCGCGACGATCAGACGCTCGCGGTGCGGTTTGACCATCTGGCCCAGCATCGTCTCCGACGCGCCCTCGGTATAGACATGGGCGGTGTCGAAATGCGTGATGCCTGCCGCCACGCAGGCATCGAACATCGCCTGCGAAGCGGCCTGGTCGGCGCGTCCTCCGAATTGCATCGTGCCAAAGGCGAGGCGGCTTGCGGGTGTGCCATCAAGGCTTGTCAATGTGTGTGTCATGGCTCTTTTGGTGCCACCTCCGCGCGCCCGTGGCAATGGTGCAGCGCGTTAAACTCCGCCTTTTTGCACCGCACGTTGATAGGCCGGGCGGGCCTCGATCCGCTCGACGAATTCGGCCAGTTTGGGGAAATCCTCTGCGGTGCGCAGGCGCATGGCGATCTGCGCGGGAAAGCTCAGCATGATGTCGGCGGCCGAAAGGTGATCCAGCACGTAGTGGCCGGAGGGACGGATCAGGCTTTCCATATAGCCGAAATGGCGGTCGAGTTCGTCGTTGATGCGTGGATGCAGCGGCGCGCCCGCGTCGCCCAGCCGACCGACGTAGAGGTTCAGCAGGATCGGTGTCATGGCCGAGCCTTCGGCGAAATGCATGAGTTCAAGGTGGCGCGTATGGGCGGGGGTGCCTGCCTGCGGGATCATTTGCGGCGCATGCGCGGCACAGAGCACCTCGGTGATTGCGGCGCTCTCGACCACGATCTGCCCGTCCAGTTCGATCACAGGCGATTTGCCCAGCGGGTGGATCTTGAGCAGCTCCGAGGGCGCCAGGTTGGTTTTCTCATCGCGCTCGTGCAGCACGAAGTCGTAGGGCGCCGCCGCCGCCACGTCCCGC
>JBFFQZ010000338.1:0-3096 GCA_041573235.1 Sulfitobacter sp.
AAAACCCCCAAGACAAAAGCCACCACCCACCCGCCCACGTCCAGCACGGGGGGCGGCAAACCCACGGCGCCGGGGGCCGAGGCGATGACCGACGTGGACACGTCGAGCGCCCCCAGGGCCGCGTCCGCCAAGCCCTCGGTGATCGCTGGCCTGTCGCCCGTGGTGGTCGGCAACGAGCTGCGCAAGAAAGAATTGTTCGAGCTGGTCGTCGAACGCACGGGAATGAAGAAGAAGGACGTGAAGCCGGTCGTCGAAGCGATGCTTGCCGTTCTGGGCGAGGCGCTGGCCGAGCACCGTGAAATGCAGCTTCAGCCGCTGGGCAAACTCAAGGTGCAGCGCGGGCGCGAACTGGCGGACGGACGGGCTCTCGTGCTGAAGTTACGCCAGAAAACGGGCAAGCTTGACGCCGCCGAAACCGGGGCGCCCACGACACCGGCACGGCCCTCAACCGCCACCGAATAACCCACACCAATCCTTGCGTCTTTTTGCCAGAGCCCCCCTTGCGCGGGGGGGCGGAAAAAGCTATTTCCCTCCTCCAAGGGTGATTAGCTCAGTGGTAGAGCGCTTCGTTCACATCGAAGATGTCAGGAGTTCAAATCTCTTATCACCCACCATTTCCTACCCCTTCGGCAGACCATCTGACGATATCTTGCCTTCGAGTGTCGAAACCTGCGCGTTGGGCAGTCGTCGTTTCTATAACCGGTCGTCAGTCCGGGCACGGTCCGCGGCATCTTTAGTCTTATGATTTCCAATAATTTACAGTTACTTGCGGATTAAGTCGTTGAGGGCCCATGACCCTCAGGGTTCGAACCTTCACCCGCACCACTTGGGAAAGCAAATTCAAAACCGTCAAACATACCTGTTTACGTTTTTGTCGGCTGCGATCACTTTAGCTGAATGACATCTGATTTGACCAAGCCGTTCTTGCTGCGTGTGCGCGATGCCTTGCCCGAGCTTCATCCAAGTGAGCAAAGGCTTGCAGAGCTTGTCCTTGATTTCCCCGGAGAGATGGCCGGCTACACCGCAACCGAAATCGCGGAACTGGCCAATGTCTCGAATGCCACAGTGTCCCGCTTCGTGCGCCGCATCGGCTATGGCTCTTTCGACGAAGCGCGCCGGGCCGTCAGAGATGAACAGCGCGCCGGTACGGCCTTGCTGCGGTTTGCCTCCGATCGGAGGGCGGTGCCAGGGCGGGCGGTTTCATCCCATTTCGAGACATCGCAGCAGAACCTTGAACTGACTTATGGCGGCTTGGATGACGAGGTCATTGACAGTCTTGCATCAGCGATCATTGCCGCGCCGCGGGTCTGGTTCGTCGGGTTCAGGGCAGGACAGCCATTTGCGCAATACCTCGGATGGCAGACCTCTCAGGTGCTTGAGAACGTCACCGTCATGCCGCGCGCCGGGGAAACGCTGGCCGAGAGCATGGCGTCGTTGTCCCGGAATGATATCGTGGTTATCGTCGCGCTGCGGCGTAAACCCAAGCTTTTGGCGGCTGTTGCACAGGCCGCGCGTCTGGCAGGGGCTGACGTGGCGGTGATTGAGGATCGGCCCAGCCCTGAGACGGCCGATGCGCGCTGGCAACTTGCCTGCGTGACTTCGGCCAATGGTCCGCTGATGAATCATGTGGGCACCATGGCGATCTGCAATCTTGTTGCCGCGCGCACGATCGAGCTTTCCGGTGCGGCAGGGCGCAGCCGCATGGCCGCGATCGAAGACGGACACCGGCGCTTCGACGAACTATAGCGCGAAGCCGCGCCAGCTTGGTCGTTGCTATCAATATTGATCATTCTTGAAGTTTTTGGACGAGAATCTGCCGAATTGCTGGGCAGATCCGAAAAGCTGGCACTTCTTTAGAAGAAAAAATGTTTTCCTATTTGGTTTTTGACGGAAACTTATTTTCACAAGCGAATCCTGAAACTTCTCTCTCTCCCATTTTCAAAGGAATGAAATATGACCTTATCCCGTAAGTGCCTGATCGCCGCAGCCAGCACCCTCTTCCTGCCCATCGCCGCCTCCGCCGAGACGGTCATGCAGATCAACTCATCTCTGCCCGAAGGCTCTTTTGCACATGTGTTCCTGCAAGAGTATGAAACCCGCCTCGAAGCTGCCGCCCCCGGCGAGATCGACGTTCAGATCTTCATGTCCAACACACTGGGCAAAGAAGAAGACGTGCTTCAGGGGCTCGGCTTTGGTACGCATCAGGCCTCTCTGTCTGCATCCGCCGTGTCGCAGATCAACACACGCACTTCGATTTTCGACCTGCCATATCTCTTTGAAGACCGCACCGCAGTGCAGACCTTCATCGACAGTCCGGCAGGCGAGATGTTGGCCGACGGTTTCGAGGGCACCGGCATGGTGTTGGCCGCCATGTGGGACAACGGTTTCCGCCAGATCACGAACAACGTCCGTCCAATCGTGACGCCCGCTGACCTCGAGGGCCTCAAGATCCGTACTCCGACCAACCGCCAGCGCGTCGAGATGTTCAACACGTTGGGGGCCAACGCCACCCCGCTGTCCTTCGGTGAAGTCTATTCGGCACTCGATCAGGGGACCATCGACGGGCAGGAAAACCCGGCCAACGTGGTCGATACCGCAAAGCTTTTCGAAGTGCAGGGCTATATGTCGCTGTCCAACCACGTGTATCTGCCGACCTTCCTCGTGATTGGCGAACCCTTTCTTGCCTCGCTTGACGAAGACCTGCGGGCAACGGTGATCTCGGTGGCCAAGGATGTGGCGCCTTGGTCCTTTGCCTGGGGTGAGACGACCGATACCGACACGATCGCAGCCCTTGCGGACAAGATTGAGGTCAACGAGATCGACTTTGCCTCGTTTCAAAGATTCGCCGATGCGGTTTCGCAGGTCGATCTCCTTGGCGCGCAATTCCTCCGGCAGCCGAAACTGAATATCGAGGTAGCGATGATTCACCGCTCGCATTTCGCAGGTCATGGTCCCGAACGGCGTTTCGGCCGTCTCGCGGGCAAAGCCGGTCATACTGTTCAACATCAAATTTCCTGGTTTTTTGCGATGAGGGTTTTGCAATTACCGTAGGTCCGTCACAGTCAGGCATGAACGGTCCCGTAATAATGGCTCGGC
>JBFFQZ010000339.1:0-3059 GCA_041573235.1 Sulfitobacter sp.
AGGCGCGAGCCGTTCGGGTTCGACGGGTACGCGACGTCGGCGCCCTCCGGGCCATTCAGCGCCGTGTAACGCAGTGCAAGCTGCCCGTTCTCGGCGAGCTGCGAGCGGAGCGCTTCGTCCGTGACGAAACGGCCCTCCATGTGCGCGACCATGTCCTGGTAGAGGCGGTCGAAGCCCTCGGGTGACATCTCGGCGTTGTTTTCCCACCAGATGCTGTCTTCGACCGATGCGGTGCGAACCACGTGCTTGTCCTTGGGCGAGCGGCCCGTGAACTTGCCGGTGGTCACAAGGAAAGCGCCGCCGTTGCCCAGCGTGCCCTCGCCATTTTTAAGCGCCGATTCGATCAGCGCAGGCTCCATAAGGTTGTAAAAGACATTGCCCAGCCCGCTGATCCCTTGATCTTCAAGCCGGAATTGCGGGTTTACCCGTCCAAATGCCATATTGCCAAACTCCTGTAGCCGCGCTTGGGGCGGCGGTCCCGTGTTCACGTCTTGCGGGCAAATGCCCGTCATTCCGGCCTCTACCGGGGCCGATGCCACGCCTCTTACCATGATGGTCCGATAGAGTAACAGAAGGGTTTTTCGCAGTTAGCGCAACCAATCGCAGGTTAGCGCAACCATGGCGGAAATCCCCGTTTGACTGTCGCTGCAGCGGAAACTGTAACTGATGCAATTTAGCCATTGCTTTGTTATTTTGTGATCAAATGAGACACAGCTTGGACCCGATTCGCAGTTAGGGATTGATTGCAAAGACCAAAAGGGCGATGAATTAAGGAAAAAATCAGGCGTAACGAGCAGTACAAGGAAATCCGCCATGTCAAAAATCGCCCTTGTGGACGATGACAGGAATATTCTGACATCGGTTGCCATGACCCTCGAGGCCGAGGGATTTGAAGTCGAAACCTATAACGACGGGCAATCCGCCCTCGATGCATTCAACAAGCAATTGCCCGATATGGCCGTGCTGGACATCAAGATGCCACGCATGGACGGGATGGATCTTCTGCAGCGGTTGCGCCAGAAGACCTCGATGCCGGTCATTTTCCTGACCTCCAAGGATGACGAGATCGACGAAGTGCTGGGCCTTCGGATGGGGGCCGATGACTACGTCAAGAAACCCTTTTCGCAACGCCTTCTGGTAGAGCGTATCCGCGCCCTTCTGCGCCGGCAGGATGCCGTCGCCGGTGACATTGTCGGGGATACCGAGGAAACCAAGGTGATGGAGCGGGGCGAATTGCGGATGGATCCGCTGCGCCATTCCGTGACCTGGAAAGGCCGTGACGTTTCGCTGACGGTCACCGAATTCCTGTTGCTTCAGGCCCTGGCCCAGCGTCCCGGTTTCGTGAAAAGCCGTGACCAGCTGATGGACGTGGCCTATGATGATCAGGTGTATGTGGATGACCGCACGATCGACAGCCATATCAAGCGGCTGCGCAAGAAGATGCGGACGGCAGATCCTGAATTTTCGGCGATCGAGACCCTGTATGGTATCGGCTACAGATACAACGAAGAGTAATGGCACTCGCAGAAAGGATCAGCTTGCGCGACGCGACGCCCCGTCGGGACGGTGATGTCATTCTGGGTGACGATTTCGTCGCCCCGGATGCCATTGGCCAGGGGGAGTTGCGTCACCGGCGCGAGCGGCGCGGTTTGTTCTCACTCAAGGACTCTCCGCTGACCCGCAAGATCATTACGTTCAATCTTGTGGCCCTGAACATCCTGGTGGCGGGTATCCTGCTGATGAACTCCTCTCGGGAGCCGTTGGCGGTGCAGCGCATCAACAGCCTTCTGGGCGAGGCAGAGCTGATCGCAAGCGTCTTCGAAGTGCAGGCCGCAACCGGCTTGGCAGGGGATGTGGGCGCGAATGCGGCCTCTACGATCAACGCGCTGGACCTGCGTAGCGGTCTTGAAGTCTTCGTCTTCGATCCGGCGGGCACCCTTTTGAGCCAGGGAACCGGTGCAGGTATCCTGCAATCGGGCGGCAAGGTGCGCGAAGAGCCGACCATCATCGTCGATTTCCTGTCCTGGCTGTGGTCTGGCGTGGCCGGTTTGACGCCTTTCGGTGAGGACAAGCCCGGGCTGACCCATGAGCAGCTGGCGCGCGCCCAGGTTGAACTGGCGCTGGCCAACGGCACCACCTTCAGCACGGCGCAAGACGTCAGCGGGACGACGACGTTTACCGTGGCAAGCCCGGTCATCAAGGATGGAAAACCCTTCGGGGCCGTCGCCCTGGTCAACGCGGGTGGCGAGATCGACACACTGGTGCGTGTCGAGCGGGAACGCGTGTTGCAGATGTTCCTGATCGCGACGCTGGTATCGATCGGGCTGAGCATCGTTCTTGCCTCGACCATCGCAAATCCGATTTCCGATGTGGCGGCCGCAGCCGAGATCGGGCGCGACCGCGACCGTCGCAAGGCCGCCAACGGACGCATCCGGATCCCGGACATGACCGCACGCCCCGACGAGATCGGGCGCCTGTCGGGCGCGCTGCGCGGGATGGTCTCGGCGCTTTATGACCGTATCGACGGGAACGAGCAGTTTGCCGCGGATGTGGCCCATGAGATCAAGAACCCGCTGGCATCGCTGCGGTCGGCGGTGGGGACATTGCGTGTCGCCAAGCGCGACGATCAGCGGGAAAAGCTGCTGGACGTGATCGAACATGACGTGCGCCGGCTGGATCGCCTTGTCTCGGATATTTCGAACGCATCCCGTCTGGACAGTGAACTGGTCAAGGAAGAACAGGAGCCCTTTGATCTTCTCAAGATGCTGGGCAATCTGGGGGATTACCTGGGTCAGGAAGCCCGCTCGCAGGGGATCGACTTCATCACCGATCTTCCCGACGAGCCGATTGTCGTGCATGGGCTTGAAGCGCGGCTGGCGCAGGTTTTCGTAAACCTGATCACCAACGCGATCAGCTTTTGTGAAGACGGCGACGCGATCCGTGTCTGGGCCCGGCAACGCGAGAACCGTGTTCTTGTCGTGGTCGAGGATACCGGTCCCGGCATCCCCGAAGAGGCGCTGACGAAAGTCTTCAAGCGTTTCTATTCGGAACGGCCCGCA
>JBFFQZ010000340.1:0-2999 GCA_041573235.1 Sulfitobacter sp.
ACCCGGTCAAAGTTCGGAAGGGTGCCGTTATGCGCGAAGATCCATCGCCCGTGCACAAAGGGATGCGTGTTTTCAATGCTGGTTCCGCCAACGGTCGCACGCCTGACATGGGCCACGACGGTGCGGGCATAGACCTGCGCCGCCTTGCGGGCGAAATGTTCGCCATGAAAGGCCGCCCACACCTGTTTTTCAAGGATCGGAATGCCGTTAGGGTAATCGGCAATGCCCCAGCCATGACCATGCGCATATCCGCTCATGTCGCTTTCGCTTTGCGCCATCAAGGCATTTTGCGACTTGACCAGACCGCATTCGACCCGCGTCGGTTCATTGGCATGCATGGCATAAAGACGGCACATGATCTCACCTCTTGTTTTGCCAGACGTATCTTATCACGCCGCACGCGGGCGGCATGACATCGCTCAATTGCAGTCGAAAAAACCGCCCTAGGCTAAGTCTGCCCATTGGTTGCGGAGGAACCGGATGAAAGACTGCGCGACGATTGCCGAGCGCCTTGTCGCTGACGAGCCCGCATTGCTGGGCTCGCTCGATTTCGGGCCTTTCGTGCGTCAGGGCACGGGGCCCGGCCCCTCTCTGCTGATTGGCGATCAATCCGAAATCAGCTTGTTGAGGTCAGGACAGGAAACGCACCTCGAGTATCGGATGTCCCATCTGGCCCGGTCGAATGACATCGTTCTTGTCCGCAGACGCGATACCCGGTTCGAAGACTATCTTGCCGGGCACCTCGGGCTTGAGAACCTGACCTTTCTCGAGGTGCACGGCTCTGACATCCTGCCGGTTTCAAAACAGGCGCTCGCCTCTTCTGCGCTGATTGAAAGCCTGGCAGAAACCGCGTCGCGCAATGGCGGTTTGACGCTGAAATCCTATCTGACGACCGGAAACATCTGGCGGTTGGCACAGGCCATCGGCGAGGCCGCGCAACAGGTTGTTCACGTCTGCGGCCCCTCTCCCCGTGTCACGACACGAACCAATGACAAGCTGTGGTTCTCGCAACTGGCCTGTTCGGTGCTGGGCCGTGACGCGACGCCGCCGACGATGTCGGCCTACGGTCCGGCCGCCGCCGCCGCACTTGTCTCGCACGTCAGCAAGCGCGCCGCACAGGTGGTTGTCAAAGTCCCCGACAGCGCCGGCTCCGCAGGAAACGTGCGGGTGAGCAGTACGTTCCTGGCCGCCAAAACACTGACCGAGATACGGGATTTCCTGCTGACGCGCCTGCATGCCACGGGCTGGCGGGACAGCTATCCGGTCCTTGTCGGCGTTTGGGACGACAATGTCGTCTGCACCCCCTCGGCGCAATTGTGGATTCCAAGACCCGGCGACGGAAAACCCATCGTCGAAGGCATTTTCGTACAGACCGTCATGGGCGAGGTTGCGGCCTTTGCCGGTGCCGCCAGAGCGTCCTTGCCCGAGCCGATCCTGCGCCGACTTCATGGCGAATCCGAACTGATCGCCGCCGTTCTCCAGCACATCGGATATTATGGGCGGTGCAGCTTCGACGCTGTGCTCGTTGCAGGCAAAGACGGGCGCGACACGATTCACTGGATAGAGTGCAACGGCCGATGGGGGGGCGTATCGATTCCGATGACGGCCGCGGTCGCATCGGGTGACCTGCGGTCGTTCAAGGGGCTTTTGATCCTGCAGGAAAAGCTGAACGGCAAATGGATCGGGACGGGCGAACTGCTTGAACGGCTGGATGACCTGCTCTATCGGCGTGCCTCGCCTGCAAATGGCATCATCCTTCTTTCACCACCGCTTGCGACACAGGGCACGGTGGTCAACTTCATGGTGGTCGCAGACACTCAGGCCACGGCCCGGGCATTGGGCGATCAGGCAATGAGCCGTCTGATGTCATCCGCCTGACGGCCCCCTCACTGAACGGGACGGGCCCGCCGCAGCAGTGGACGAAGACCTGCAATTGACAAAGATCAACGGGGGCGTCCCTCGCCGGGTTATCCTCATGCGGGATCATCTGAAACGTCAGGAGGACAAAATGAAACATGCAATGATGTCACGGCTCGCACTCGGGTTTTGTGCGTCCATCGCGGTCACGACTGTCGGCACGGCT
The DNA here is from genome assembly GCA_041573235.1 of Sulfitobacter sp. Taxonomy (GTDB): domain Bacteria; phylum Pseudomonadota; class Alphaproteobacteria; order Rhodobacterales; family Rhodobacteraceae; genus Sulfitobacter. Next base: position 2,084 of record JBFFQZ010000340.1, read on the forward strand.
TCCTTTGCGCAGGAAACAGGCGGGTTCAAAGCCGACCCCACCGAGTTCCTGAATTCCTGCGCCTCCTGCCACGGCAAGGACGGTAAGGGTGCCGGTTTCCTGACCCGCGTTTTCAGGGGTGTCGATCCCGGTGATCTGACCAAGCTGGCCGCCAACAATGATGGCGTCTTTCCCTCGGACCGTGTTTTCGACGTCATTGATGGCCGGGGGGAGATCGAGGCACACGGAGATCGCAAGATGCCGGTCTGGGGGGATCGGTACATGAATTCGGAAATGAGCCGCCATGGCCCGGACGAGATCAACGAATTCAGGGTCCGCACCCGCATTCTGGAGTTGAGCCACTTCCTGCAATCAATTCAGGAACTGTAAGCAGACTCGCAGGCAATAGCCGGGGCAGCGCTTTCTGAAACCGGCATTTTCAGGCTGGGGGTAAAACACCCCGACTGACATCCGCGCCCTCGCACGAGCCGGTTCTTTCTATCCGAGGGACAAAGCGGGCTCGGGTTTCAACGTCATTCCAGCAGATCTCTCAACGCCTTTGCAAGGTCACGCAAGCTATACGGCTTGCGCAACAAGGGGTGGCGGTTCTGGGCCGCACCGACGGTCGCCGCGCCGCCGCTGGCATATCCGGTCGCCAGCAAAATCTTGAGCGCGGGGTTGATCGCAAGTGCCTGATCGGCGACCTCAAAACCGTTCATGCCGCAAGGCATCACGACATCTGAAAGGACGAGATCGATCTTTTTATTGCTGCGGAGAAGCTGCAGCGCAACGGGCCCGTTTTCCGCGGCCAGGGTCTCATAGCCCAAATCTTCCAGGCGGGTCACCGTTAGCCGCCGGACCCGAGGGTCATCTTCAACCACCAGAATGGTCTCGTTGCGCGATTTCGGAATGGCACTTTCAACAGGTTCCGCAACTG
>JBFFQZ010000341.1:0-2967 GCA_041573235.1 Sulfitobacter sp.
GCAACGCGGCGCGCAACCTGCTGCTGAACATCATCGGGTTCGATACGTTCAATGTGACCACCCAAAGCGTGTATTCCACCTATTACCCGCCATGTTTTACCGAAGGGTTCGTGGCCGACGGTCTTGTTGACGTTCAATCGAACAACTCTTTCAGTGAAGGGTTCTGTCTGCATTCCAACGACCACGTGAGCGTCAACCAAGACAACTATTTCCAGTCCGGCACGGTGGTGTCGATGCCCAACCTGGCTGATCTCGACATGCCCCAGTCCGGGTTCGAGCAGAACGACGGCCTGGAAGCGGCGCTGCGCGCGGGTATATACCGCATCCGGATCCTGAATCGTCTGCCGCAGATCATCGACGGGCTGTGGTTGGGGGACACCACTTCGCTGCCCACCGCAGGCCGGTTGCAGGACGATGGGACGCTGATTGGAAGCGAACATCCCATCGACACCTATGCGATGCCTTCGGCTCTCAGTGTAGATCCCGCGGATTTCATGGTGGGTGTCGTGAACACCATGCAGTGTGGCGGTGGGGGGAAAGTGACGATGGGCCCCGGCGTTTATCAGAACATCGCTTTCGTGAGCGATTGTGAGGTTACATTTGCAAACGGTGTACAGCTTGAGGATACGCTGGTTGCGACGACCCACACCGGGGCCCAGTCGATGAAGTCGCCCAGTGGCTTCACCTTGGGACGAAATGACAATTGCGCGCCGGGAGGCGGATCGATCCTCTTGACGCTGGGCGGCTTCAGTGTCGCCTCGAGCCTGAATGTCTTCAATGGTCAGATCATTGCGCTGGGCAATATCGAGTTTGCGGCCGACGCGGACGGCATTCAGGGCGCTTCGTTCGTCGCCGGTGGTGAAATCTCGGGCACCAGCAACATGAGTATGGGATTTTGCAGCGGCGCCGGAATGGAGAACATGTACCGCGCGAGCTATTTCCGCATGATCGACTGACCTTCTGTGGGTGTCAGGGATCCGCAAAACCGGTCTTAGGGCCGGTTTTGCGCTGTCCGGGTCCAGGCTGTACATTTCGGGATCGGTCTGAGGCGGCCCGAAGGGGGCTGGTTTTAAGGATTGTCAGGTCGATGCAGGTTCGCCAGAGTGGACAGCACTGTACAGAGGGGCTGTCATGCGGTTTTCAGGCTGGCGTATCTTGCGCGAGGGGCTTGTCGGGAACACCGGCTGGGCACCGCATTGGCGCGATGCCGCACCGAAGGCCGAATATGACGCGATCATCATCGGCGGCGGCGGGCACGGCTTGTCCACTGCCTATTACCTCGCGAAAGAGCATGGTCTGACCAATATAGCGGTGCTTGAGAAAGGCTATCTTGGCGGCGGCAACGTCGGGCGCAACACCACCATCGTGCGGGCGAATTACTTTCTCGATGGCAATTCACAGTTCTATTCGCATTCGCTCAAGCTGTGGGAAAACCTTGAGCAGGAGCTGAACTATAACGTGATGCTGTCCCAGCGCGGGGTGCTGATGCTGTGCCATTCGGACGGGCAGCGCGATGCATTCGCGCGGCGCGGCAATGCGATCCGCGGTCAGGGCGACGATGCGGAACTGCTGGATGTAGCGGGGGTGCGCCGGATCGCGCCGTTCCTTGATTTCGAGAACACCCGCTTTCCGATCCATGGCGGCCTGTTGCACCGGCGTGGCGGCACCGCGCGCCACGATGCGGTCGCCTGGGGCTATGCGCGCGGCGCGTCCGAACGCGGCGTGGATCTGATCCAGCAATGCGAGGTCACCGGCATCGACATCGAAATCGGCCAGGTACGCGGTGTGCAGACCACGCGCGGTCCGATCCGTGCGCGCAAGGTCGGGATCGTGGTGGCCGGGCGGTCGGGGCAGGTGGCCGCGATGGCGGGCATGCGGCTGCCGATCGAGAGCCATGTGTTGCAGGCGTTCGTCACCGAGGGGCTCAAGCCCGTGCTCGACAAGGTGATCAGCTTTGGCATGGGACATTTCTATATCAGCCAGTCGGACAAGGGCGGGCTGGTGTTCGGGGGCGACCTGGATTTCTACGCCTCCTACGCCAGTCGCGGCAACCTGCCGATGGTCGAACATGTGATGGAGGCGGGCATGACGCTGATGCCGATGATCGGCAAGGCCCGCGTGTTGCGCAGCTGGGGCGGGATCATGGACATGACACCAGACGGATCTCCGATCATCGACAAGACCCAGACGGAGGGTTTGTTCCTGAACTGTGGCTGGTGCTACGGCGGGTTCAAGGCCGTGCCGGGGTCGGGGTTTTCATTCGCGCATCTGATGGCGACTGGCGCGCATCACGCCCCGGCGGCCAGGTTCCGGTTGGACCGGTTTCGCACAGGCCGGGGGCTGATGGATGAGGAGGGGACCGGTGCGCAGCACAACCTTCACTGAATCCTGCGTCAACAACAGCGTCGCAGTATCGTGCATCGCGGTACCTGCGGCGCTGCGGGTGCCTGTAATGCAGGAGAGGGTGAGATGAGGATCGACTGTCCATTGTGCGGCGCGCGGGACCGGCGGGAGTTTTATTACAAGGGTGCGGCGGTCTTTCTGGAGCGGCCAGCGCCGGACGCGGGAGCGGCGGCATGGGACGATTATCTGCATCTGCGTGACAATCCGGCCGGACGCACCCGGGATCTGTGGCATCACGAAGCGGGCTGTGGCGCGTGGCTGGTGGTGACGCGCGACACCACCAGCCACGCGGTCTTCGAGGTCGCTCTGGCGGCCGATGCCGCGCGCGGGCAGACGCCGTGAGGGTGTCCGAAGACGGTCTGGGCGCGCCGGTCTCGTTTCGGTTTGACGGCGTGGACTACAGCGGGCGGGAGGGTGATACGGTCGCCTCGGCGCTGCTGGCCAACGGCGTGCGCCTGATGGGACGGTCGTTCAAGTATCACCGCCCGCGCGGCGTGCTGAGCGCGGGGTCGGAAGAGCCCAACGCGCTGGTGACGGTCGGGCGCGGCGCGCGCGCGGAACCCA
>JBFFQZ010000342.1:0-2895 GCA_041573235.1 Sulfitobacter sp.
CTGCATGCCCTGTTTGCGCATCCGTTCGCGCTCGATCCGGTCGCGTTCGCGCTGCATGCCCTGTTTGCGCATCCGTTCGCGCTCGATCCGGTTGCGGTCGCGCTGCAGGCCCTGTTGTCGCAGCCGTTCGCGCTCGGCTCGGGCGCGCTGGCGCCGCAAGTCCTGTCGCCGCAGCCGTTCACGCTCGATCCGGTCACGTTCGCGCCGCAAGCCCTGTCGGCGCAGCCGTTCGCGCTCGGCGCGGGCACGCTCACGTCTGCGTTCCCGTCGCCGTTCGATCCGGGCGCGTTCGCGATCCGAAATGAACCTGTCGTTTGGAGAGTGTCTGTGCGGTCTGTGCGGAAATCTCCTGCGGTGTTCCTTGTTGCGCAGATAGGGATAACGATCGATGATGCGGATCCGCCGCCGATAAAAGGGCTTGAGAACGATATGGACCGGAAGCTTGCTGGTACGGATCCAGATGCCATCCCGATAATAGTAATATGAGCCGGTCCAGGAATGGTAATAGACATCACTGTCAGGATAGTAGTCGTAATCGTAGCGGCCGTAGGATCTGAAGTCATACTCTTCGCATCCCGATAGCCCAAGGCCCGCCCCGCCCAGGGACCCAGCCAAAAACAGTTTGATGAAGCGACGTCTTTGCATCCTGTTCACCTCCTTTTCATTCGACCGAGATCGTCACGGTTCGAAGATGAATTCCTATGAAGTATGGAAGATACAGCGGGACATCTCATTGATCTTTCGCAATGGACAAGGCCCGTTCCAGAGACGCCCTGCCGCCATGGTCCTCTGCGGCTTCGCTGGCGTAAAAGCGGTGGCCGCGGCCTGCGTCCCGGGCTGTTTTCTCTGTCGGCACGTGGCCTGTCGCAAAGAAATCCTTCAAGCGGCAGATAAACGCTTGACGGCTTTCACCCCTTGGCATATCCCGCTGAAACGCAACGGCGGCAACGCCGAAGCGGATGCAGCGGGCGGTTGTAGCTCAGTTGGTTAGAGTACCGGCCTGTCACGCCGGGGGTCGCGGGTTCGAGCCCCGTCAACCGCGCCACCGCTGCTTTGAAAGGGCCTCCTTCGGGAGGCCTTTTTTCATTTCAGGCCGCTTTATTCATGTCCGACCGTTGTACGGCGCGAATCGTCCATCGACCCGCGGCGCGCGAGTCAGGCAGGCGCAAAGCCGAACAGGCTTTCGATCCGCGGCTCGAGCTGGTCGTTCATGAAGGCGATGTCTTCGGGCGCCCAGGTCGCTGAAATGTCGGGGCGCGGGACGGTGGCGCTCCACAGGTTGCCCATGCGGCGGGTGATCGGGCGATAGCCGCGTTCGGTCCCGGCAAGGTCAAAGGCGGCGGCCAGCGCATCCAGAAACCCCTGCGGATCGGCGTTGAACCGGTCCAGCGCCACATAGGCCACCGAGGCCCCACGGTTGACAAAGCTCAGCAGCCCACTGTGCTTGGCGTTGCGCATTTCGAAGATATTTGCAAAGCGGTGGCCTGTGACCGGGTGGCGGTCCCATTGCAGCTCCTGGCCCAGTGGTGCCAGCTGCGGGTGGACCTGTTCGAAATGGTTCATGTTGTCGATCTCGGCCTGCCAGGGGCTGCGCAGAAAGTCGGCAAAGCTGCGCTGTTGCACCCCGGCGGGCGCGTGCCAGGGCCGCTGGTAGAGCGAGCTGGCCCAGGGTTTCGGCGCGCGCACGGCGCAGATCGTTAGAAACGTGGGCGGGATGCCGACCATCATCGGAAACCCGTGCTTCCATCCCAGCGCCTCGGTCCGCGCGATCCTGAGCGCCTTGGTGATGCTCTTGCGCACGACGTTGGTGCCGCAGCCGCGTTCGCCCATAACCTGAAAACGGTCAAACGGCCCGTCGGTTGCCCGGTGAAAGTGCCAGCCTTCTATGGCCATATTGCGCGCCATGGCGTCGAAATCGCCGCGCGGGGAGGTGTCGGCCATTGTTATTTCACGCCTCTCAAGGTGTAGTGCACTCAATGGGGGGAGTTTCGCCAATTCACCGCCGAAAGAAAAGAGGGCCCGAGCATGCAGACAGTAGCCGCAGTGACGATGGTGCGCGATGACGCGTTTTTTCTCAAGACGTGGTTGAAGCATTACGGCGACACCTTGGGACGGCACAATTGCTACGTGGTCAACCACGGCTATGGCGAACAGGTGGCCGAGATGGCGCAAGGCTGCAACATCATCGGCATCCCCGGCGACCCCCACAAGGGGTTCGACGTCAAGCGGTGGGGGCTGCTGAACGGTCTGCTGGCGGGCTTGCGCAAATACTACCGGCACGTGATCGTGGGCGATGTGGATGAGCTGGTGGTGGTGGATCCGGCGTCGGGCAAGACGCTGCTGCAGTATCTCGAAGGCATGCCGGATAAGCGCGTGCTGACGCCTGTCGGGGTCGAGGTGATCCACCGCGTCGATGTTGAGGATGCGCCGATCGAAGATCACATCATCGGGCCGCGCCGCCACGTGCGCCCGGCGCCGCATTATTCAAAGCCGTGCATCGTGTCGGCGGCGACAAAGCTGGCACGCGGCGGGCATTTTTCACAGTTTCCCAAGCTGATCACGCCGGATGATCTGTATCTGTTTCACCTCAAGTTCTGCGATTTTGGCGAATATGCTGCCGCGATGGACCGCCGAAATGCGGTGACCGACGAGGTGGGCGCAGGGGTCAAGGATACGTCGATCGGGCGGCATTGGTTTGCACAGGCGCGCGGCGAGGACCGTGCGCTGTTCGAGGGTTTCGCCGATCTCGAAATGCAGGAGGGGTTTGACCTGGGGCCGATTCGAAAGCGGATGCACCGCACTTTCCGGCCCCGCGGAGACACCGGGTTGTTCGAGTTCAACAGGCCGAAACTCAACACCCAATACAAGCTTCCGGATCGTTTCGTCGGGGTTCTA
>JBFFQZ010000343.1:0-2877 GCA_041573235.1 Sulfitobacter sp.
CGCGCCAGCATCCGCGCCAGCCCCCGCGGCAGGCAACGTGCCACCGCCCGCCGCCGAACCTCGGCCTGCGCCCGCCGAGCACCGGGCGACAGCCGCCGCTGCATCCGGGACACCAGATCCGGCGCCGCGAAAGGCTCCGTGCCCGTCAGGCCCCGCTGAAACGCGACCAATCCGGACTGATCAAGCAGAACATAGCCAAAGGGCGTCCGCGCCAGCCCCCAGACCGGCACCGGATCGGCGATCAACGCGTCCAGATACGCCAGTTCGACACGGTCCACGCCGGTCCAGATCCGCCCCGCCCGTCGCAGCAGGCGGGTCACGTCCAACAGCCGCGCGGGCGGTGCGTTAGTGATCAAAGTGCCCAGTTTGATGCCATCTCCACGCGTCGGTGATCATTTCCCGCAGGGTCGAGCGTTTCGGCCGCCACCCCAGCTCGGTTTTTGCCCGGGTCGATCCCGATACCAGCTTGGTACAGTCACCGGGGCGCCGCGCCCCTTCGACCACGGGCACCACGCGATTGGTGACCTCCGCACTGTGGTCGATCACCTCGCGCACTGAAAAGCCGGTGCCGGTGCCCAGATTGAACACACGGCTGCCCTTGCCATCCCGAAGCCACTTGAGCCCCAGCACATGCGCATCCACCAGATCGCACACATGGACGTAATCGCGGACACAGGTGCCGTCCGGCGTATCATAGTCCGTCCCGAAGATGGTCAGCGCATCGCGCTTGCCCTCGATCGCGTCCAGCATCAGGGGCACCAGGTGCGTCTCGGGCTGGTGGAACTCCCCGATCTCGCCCTCAGGGTCAGCGCCCGCGACATTGAAATACCGAAAGATCACGTGATTGAGCCCATGGGCCCCTTCGAAATCCTTCAGGATGTCTTCGATGGCACGCTTTGACGCGCCATATGCGTTGATCGGATGCTGCGGGCTGTGCTCATCCAGAACCACGTTATCCTGATCCCCGTAGGTCGCACAGGTCGAGGAGAACACGAAATCACGGCACCCGGCCGCCACCGCAGCCTCGATCAGGTTCAGCGATCCCATCACGTTGTTGAGCCAGTATTTCCCCGGCAGCTTCATGCTTTCGCCCACCTGGCTGAGTGCCGCGAAATGCATGACGGCCACGGGCGCGAAATCGGCAAAAACCGCGTCCAGTGCCGAACGGTCCAGCAGGTCACCCTCGACGAACGGGCCGAATTTCACCGCGTCCCGCCATCCTGTCGCAAGATTGTCGAAGGTCACCGGCACGAACCCCGCCGCGCGCAGCGCCTTGCAGGCGTGGCTGCCGATATACCCGGCGCCCCCGGTGACCAGAACATGTGTCATCTGTGGTCTCCCGACGTTCAGCCAGCGCTGTCCAGCGATGGCATGATGTCTTTCAGAAATGCCTTGAGGTCTTCGCGCAGATCCTCGCGGGCAAGGCCATAGGACACGGTCGCCTGCAAGAACCCGGACTTCGAGCCACAGTCAAACCTTTGTCCGGCAAAGCGGTAGCCAAAGACCTTGCGATCCTGCGCCAGATCCGCAGCAATGGCGTCCGTCAGCTGGATCTCGCCGCCTGCGCCCTTTTCGATATTGTTCAGGTTTTCCAGAACTGATGGCGCCAGAATATAGCGCCCGATGACCGCGAGGTTCGATGGCGATTTGTCGGGCGCAGGTTTTTCCACCATGCCCTTCACTTCGACCAGATTTCCGTTTTCGCTCTTGATATCCAGAATGCCATACGATGACGTACGGTCCGGCGCGACTTCCATTGCGGCCACCATGTTGCCACCGGTTTCCTCATAGGCTTCGACCATCTGCTGCAGACACGGCTTTTGCGCCGCGATCACATCGTCAGGCAGGATCACCGCAAAGGGCTGATCCCCGATCAACCTGCGAGCACACCAAACCGCATGGCCCAGGCCCAGCGCCTTGTGCTGACGGATATAGGCGATGGCGCCGCTGTCCATGTTGGTCTGCTGAAGAACCTTCAGCAGCCGATCCTTGCCCTTGCGGCGCAATTCTTCCTCGAGGTTGGGCGCGAGGTCGAAGTAATCCTCGAGCGCGCCCTTTCCCCGAGAGGTCACGAAAATGAATTCCTTGATCCCTGCGGCCCGCGCTTCGTCAATCGCGTATTGGATCAACGGACGGTCGACCAGTGTCATGATCTCCTTCGGCACCGACTTTGTTGCCGGAAGAAACCGGGTTCCCAGTCCCGCGACTGGGAAGATAGCTGTTGTAACTTTGTTGCCCATAAATGCTGCTTCGCCTCAAATCAGTTTTATACTTCGTCTTTTGCCCCATCTACACAATGACTCTACAGACGAACCACAACACAAGCGACTTTCAATGTTGCAGCGGTTGATCCATGTCAGTTTCTCGATGCCGTGCGAAAAAGGCCGCAATATGACGAGAATCTAGCGCTAAGTGTCATCAATCAACGCCCCGCATCCTCAAGCCCCCGCACCTCCGCCACCCGCGTCCGTTCACGCGCCGCCCGCCGACGCAACGTGGTCAGCCGAAAGACCGGCGCGTCCCGGTCGGATTTGCCAAACAGACCGCCACGCTGGACCCATACGCCGCGCGCATCGAAGAAGACCCGGTGATACAGTGCCGTCAGAGACAGAACCAGAACGGTCTCGATGCCCCCTGCCGCAACCCTGCGGGCCGCCTCCTCAAGCGCGGCGCGTCCGCGCACCCCACGGACCACGGTGAATGACGCAGGCCGCGGCGCGCTGGGAAACGGGCGGAACGCGGCAACCGGGTGCGCAACCAGACGGTGTTCGCCGGTGCGACGCGCCTGCCCTTCTGTATATCCTGCATCCAACCGGTTCATCAGCCGCCGCACATCGCGCGGCTCGAGCCGCCCGGCAATCATGTGGCGCAACAGCC
>JBFFQZ010000344.1:0-2876 GCA_041573235.1 Sulfitobacter sp.
ACGCGCGATGCAACGTTCTTGTCGCGGTTTGGGCCCGGGCTATTTCGCACAATGTGTTCGTTGCAAAAGACGTTCCTATCCCTCAATGCAGCGCAAGATTGGCGCAGCCGCCGCGATACCAGACGCCAGGCAGAACGCGTGATCGTCCAGTTCCATGATCCACGGCGGTGCCATTAACCGCTGGTGCAAAAGCCGGTCGGCCGTCGAAAGAAGCCCCGCCTGAATGAGTTGAGAGACCGGAGCGCGAACGGGGCAAGACCACTTGGAACGCTGCGTTCGGTGCCGACGGAGGTGCCGGCACTCTTCGGTCCAACACATAACGTTTCAACTGTCGTTGCATGTCGTCACCCATTCCTGGCCAACGGCTTCATCTCAGCGCCGATGGGGTCAAACCGGCCGCCGATCGGGTTTGTTTCAATCGTCGCATCCGACAACTTCGGTTGGATCGGTTCGACAGATCGACGATGCCTGCCGCCGCCAATCTCATCAGCTCTTCCTGGAAGACGTGACGGCCTGTTCTCACCCGGATGCCACGCTTCATCAGGAAATACCGCGCCTGGTTGATCAGACGCGTCCTTTCGGTCACCAGCCGCTTGAAGGCCGCTTTTGACCGCAGCCCCGGCTCACCCATTGACGCCGCCTCAAACCCCGTTGACAACCGAAAGGATTGTTGCAGTTTTGGGGGCTGACCGAAGGCTTCGCTCGGTAATGTCGTCTCGCACCAAACCCCGCGTCGCCCGTCACGCTCTCTGCCATGGAAAATCGCCTGTGTCCTATCCAGAACTTTATATTCTACGTCACGGTGAAACGGAATGGAACGCGCAGGGGCGCATGCAGGGGGCTCTCAATTCCCCATTGACGGATCGGGGGCGCGCGCAGGCATGGCGTCAGGCTGAAATCCTCAACAGTCTGGATTTGCGCGGGTTCGAGGTCTTGTGCAGCCCGCAGGGACGCGCCTTTGAGACGGCGGCCATCGCGCTTGCGAGGCAGGTTGCCGAGGTGCGCACGGACGACCGGCTGCGCGAGATCGGCATGGGCGACTGGGCGGGGAAGATGAGGGCGCAGTTGCTTGAGGGGGAACAGGTTTCGAGCGGCCCTGACGGTGAGCTTGGGCTTTATGAATGCGCCCCCGGCGGCGAAGGGTTCGCGCGGCTCGAGATGCGGGTCGCGGGCTTTCTGGCGGATCTGAAGGGCCCGTCGGTTCTTATCACCCATGGCATTACCTCGCGCATGATCCGGGCGCTGGTGACCGGGGTCGGGCGACACGGTATCGCCGGGATGGGCTGCGGGCAGGGCGTGGTGTATCATCTGCATAGCGGGATGCAAAATCGTCTCGAATGAGGCTTGCACTGCTGGTGCGCTTTGTCTAAACCCGCGCTCATCGGGTCGTTAGCTCAGTTGGTAGAGCGCTTCGTTTACACCGAAGATGTCGGGAGTTCGAGCCTCTCACGACCCACCATAAATTCCGCATATCGTATCAGGCACTTGGGCGGATAGCACCAATGCGCACCCGCTCATGTATTAGAAGATCGCCATCTCAGCCTGTCGCCGCGTTTCCCATGAATGCCGCCAGATCAACCGGGCCTTGATGGTTTTGAAAAACGTCTCGACGGGGGCGTTATCATAGCAATTTTCCTTGCCACCCATCAACGCTTTGAACCCGTGCTGACGCAGGATCTACTGGTACTCTTGAGCGCAGTATCGGCAGCCATGATCGGTGTCATTGATGCAGCCTTTGGGTGTTGGTTGGAAGGCTAGGCCGTCGTGACCTTGTGTTTGCGCGTTCGCACGTTTTGACGGCATTCGCCGCTGGGCAATTTCACGCCCGACGATTTTGTCGCCAAAGTGACGTTGCAAAAACAGGCCGCATAAGGCCAAAAACCAACCCCGAGCGTCATTTTCATCTCACTCGACAGATGCCTGCCCACGGTGCGACGCGCACTGAAGGGGGTAATGTTGCAAAACAGACACCACATGATATCACGAATAATTCAGTTGGGTGCCCGCATATTTTGAACACACTTCAGTGCTTAAATATTGGAACTACACTCAAGAGATGAATGACTTAACCCATTGGTGGAACATATGAACTTTCTTAAACTTGCAGTTGTGTCGATTTTCGTGTTCGGCGCTTCGCAAGCGCTTGCGGAAACCGCGCTTACCATCACAGGCATGGACGCTTCCGGAGCGGAGACAGTCATCGAAAAAGACATCGACGACCTGAAAGCGATGGAACAGACCAGCTACAGCACGATCAACGAGTTCGTTGAAATGCCGACATCTTTTTCCGGGCCGCTGCTGCGTGATGTGATCGCGCCCCTGGCATTTTCCGAGAGCGACACGTTGGTGCTTACGGCAATAAACCAGTATCCAGTATAAAGTTGAAATTCCAGTTTCCGACGCGATCAAATACGATGTGATCGTCGCCTTGGAAAAGGACGGGGCACCGATGTCGATCCGCGAGAACGGGCCGCTTTGGGTCATCTACCCGATGTCCGAACACCCTGAATTGCAAGAAGCAATCTATACCAGCCGCCTTATTTGGCAGTTGATCGGCATCGACGTAAAATGACCATGAGTCACAGCCACCGAAAGTGGGGTGTCTTCTCGATACTCATCCTCGGGCTCGCCGCGGTAGCTGTGAGTCTCATGAGCATGAAAGAACGGATGGAGGGGATCGGCGCTGAAAGTGCGACTGGCCCAATCTGGTTTACGACCGGAGTAGAGTTCGACATGTTGCGGCTGGAGACGGCCTTGATGGGCTATTCCATTGGGGTAGTCGAAGCCGATAATGTCAGGACGCATTTTGATATCCTCTGGAGCCGGGTCAGTCAGATCAGACGTGGTGCCGTTGCCAAAAGGATGATCGAATATGA
>JBFFQZ010000345.1:0-2813 GCA_041573235.1 Sulfitobacter sp.
CCCAGCTGATCCAGAAAAAGCGGCTGGTTCTGCTGTAGCGTCGGCTCAGGCCATCCCGCCCCGGATCAATCCTTCGGCGATCCGCGCATAGGCCTGCGCCATCGGGCCGTCACCGGCGGCAATCGGCGTACCCGCATCACCAGCCAGCCGCGTCTCGAGGTCGATGGGCAGCGCGCCCAGCAACGGCACGCCCATCTGCTCAGCCTCCGCCGCAACGCCACCCTGGCCAAAGATCTGGTGCTCTGCACCGCAATCGGGACAGACGAACATCGACATGTTCTCGATCAGCCCCAACACGGGTGTCTTGAGCGTGGCGAACATGTCGAGCGCCTTGCGGGCGTCGATCAGCGCCACGTCCTGCGGGGTCGATACGACGATCGCGCCCGACAATTCAGACTTGGTGCACAGCGTCAGCTGCACGTCGCCCGTGCCCGGCGGCAGGTCGACCAGCAGCACATCCAGCTCACCCCACTCCACCTGCCCCAGCATCTGCTGCAACGCCCCCATCAACATCGGGCCGCGCCAAACGACGGCCTTGCCCTCCTCCATCATGAAGCCGATGGACATCAACGTCACGCCATGGGCCTTGAGCGGAATGATCGTCTTGCCGTCCGGGCTGGCGGGGCGTTTGTTGACGCCCATCATGCGCGGCTGGCTTGGGCCATAGATATCTGCGTCCAACAGCCCGACCCGACGCCCCTGCCGTGCCAACGCCACGGCGAGGTTTGACGACACCGTCGATTTTCCGACCCCACCCTTGCCAGAGCCAATCGCCAGGATCCGCTGCACGCCCGCGGGGCGGGTCGGCCCCTCCTGCGGCTTGGGATGGCCACCGATCTTCAGGCTGGGCGGTGCGCTCGGCTTGGCCGCCGGACCGTGCGCGGTCAGGGCGACCGTTGCCTTCGTGACCCCCGGCAGTTCCGACACCAGCTTTTCGGCGGCGTCGCGCAAGGGACCCATGGCACGGGCGACCTCAGCATTGGGCGCTTCTATGACGAAGCGGACCGTGCCGTCTTCGACGGTCAACGCGCGCACCAGATCATGGGCCACAAGGCTACGGCCATCGGGCAGGTTGATCCGCGCCAGCGCGGCTTCCACATCGCTTTTCGTGACAGACATCGGTGTTCTCCTCGATTTCACCCCTGACATCGCAGATTGAGCAAAAACCGCAAGCCGCAGCCCCCGATGCGCGTGGGCAACGCTCATCAATTTGGCGTCAGCGCATATTATTCCGCCGCAAAATGCACAACTCATGCGCATGCTGCATAGCAGCGATGCAAATTAAATGTATTGTGCATCTGCAGCAATTAGCGCTATCAATGTCTTGTGAAAACAATCCTCCCGATGGTTTTCAAATTCACAGGGGTCCTCACCTCCTCCCGAGGGACCTTGTAATTCTTAGGCGGTGGCATCTTTTCTCCTCCCGGATGTCACCGCCATTTTTTTACCCAATCCCCAGCACCAATTTATGATACCCGCCACGGCGGAAATTTAAAATTCATTCATAAACTGAATGTTAGACGAACCCACCCCATGCGGTAGCTGCATAGCCGCCTTGCTGTTTCGGCGGTTGTTACGCTGGCGCAGATGGCTAGATACCAATCGCAACAAGCCGAAACAAAGATGAAACGAGAAAGATATGACCTTTTACTCCGATACCACCACCGCCATCGCAGGCCCTAGCCGCATCGCAGCATTTTTCAGCGCGATTTCCTTGAAGTTGCGTCAGCGCCGCGCCTACCGCACGACCTTCAACGAGCTGTGCACAATGACCGAACGCGACCTCGCCGACCTCGGCATGAGCCGCGCCGACTTCCGCCGCATCTCGTATGAGGCGGCACAGCTGGTCAGCTGATACACCAATTCCCCGCGACCGATCCTCCCATCAGGTCCCGGGGTTCCCGCGGCGCGGCAGAGTCTCAGCCCTGAAGACCCTGCGCCGCGCAAGATGCATCTCTCCACTCCTCCCTTAGGATGGGTGCATCGACTTCGAGAGCGGCGGCACCCACCTCCCTGGGTGCCGCCGCTTTTCATTTTCTGGGGTCTTGTTTGGGGTCTTGGGTGCAAAACGCTCCGACAGTCAGATGTTTCAGGCGCCCATCGAGAAGGACAGCCGCGGTCCGCTGGCCCATTGCCGACCGCACCCGACACACAGGCACTGTACCAAGAGATCACCTTTGACGGCTGAGGGACGTCCGGCGGCCAAGCCCGACCAGCCTTTTCCGCAGATGCCTCCCTTAGAAAGGCACATCGTCCGCCGAGGTCAGAAAGCGGGCAACGACCTTCTTGTCGCCCGCCTTTTCGAACGCGACCTCAAGCTTGTCACCTTCGATGCCCCTGATCGTGCCATAGCCAAACTTTTGGTGGAACACCCGCTCGCCCATGACGAAACTGCTGGTGGCGCTCATGTCGATCGTGACGTTCCTTGTCTCGGCAGGCTGGCCCATCCCGCGCTGACCCGCGCGTGCCTGAAGGCGACGCCAGCCCGGCGAATTATAGACATTCGCCTCTGCCGCCGCGTCGTGCAGGGTGCTTTGCGGCGTCGCCGCACCATAGCCGCCGCCATAGAGCCCCGGCGGGGTCAATACCTCGACGTGATCCTCGGGCAGCTCGTCGATGAACCGCGACGGCATCGCCGATTGCCACTGTCCGAACACCCGCCGGTTGGCGGCGAATGAAATCGTGCACAGCTCTTCGGCACGCGTGATCCCCACGTAGGCCAGCCGCCGTTCTTCTTCGAGGCCCTTGAGCCCGCTTTCGTCCATCGACCGCTGCGAGGGAAACAGGCCGTCCTCCCACCCCGGCAGGAACAC
>JBFFQZ010000346.1:0-2799 GCA_041573235.1 Sulfitobacter sp.
CATGGCCGATAAGCTTCTCAGATTTGCGACGGATAATTACAAGCCGGCTCAAACGACTAAGGCTCACGCCGAAACGTGAGCCTTTTGTTGTCGCTAAACAAATCAAGGGCGGGAGGAAACCAACCCCGACGCCACAATCCTGAAGATCAAGGAGCCTACGCGTGTCTGACCTATCCCGACCATCAGGTCCAAAAATAATTGCAGTCGCAAATCAGAAGGGCGGCGTCGGTAAAACGACGACCACGATCAATCTGGCCGCAGCCTTGGCTGAAAAGGGGCAGAAGGTCCTTGTCATTGATCTTGATCCCCAGGGTAACGCGTCAACCGGCCTTGGCGTGGATATCGAGGATCGCGAGTTCACAACTTACGAACTTTTGCTCGAGGACATCGATCTGGGTGAGGTCATACTGGAAACAAGCACGGAAAACCTGTGCATCGTCCCGGCGACAGTTGACCTCAGCTCAGCGGATCTTGATCTTCTGACCAACGAAAAACGGAGTTTTCTCCTGCATGATGCGTTGCGGCAAACGCAGATGGATGGCTTTGAGTTCAACTACATCCTGATTGATTGCCCGCCATCATTGAACCTTTTGACCGTCAACGCGATGATCGCGGCGCATTCGGTTCTGGTGCCGCTGCAAAGCGAGTTCTTTGCGCTGGAAGGGCTGTCGCAGCTTATGCTGACCATCCGCGAAGTTCGCCAGACGGGGAACAAGGATTTGCGGATCGAGGGTGTTGTGCTGACGATGTACGATCGCCGCAACAATCTGTCGCAGCAGGTTGAGCAGGATGCTCGGGACAATCTGGGGGATTTGGTGTTCAAAACGATGGTCCCCCGGAACGTCAGGGTCAGCGAAGCACCCAGCTTTGCCATGCCGGTTCTCGCCTATGATCCGCTGTCAAAAGGGGCAAAAGCCTATCGGGATCTGGCGACTGAATTGATGAATAATAACCAGATTGCAGGAAAAGAGGTGCAGAATGTCGAATAACCACGAGCGCAAGCGGGGTCTGGGCCGGGGGTTGTCGGCTTTGATGGCGGATGTGAATGAAAGCGAGGCGGTCGCCGCAAAAGGTCCTGCTGCGGCGGATCAGCTTGTCCCGATTGAACGCATTTCGCCCAATCCGGATCAGCCACGTAAACAGTTCGATGCGGATGATTTGAATGACCTTGCATCCTCAATCAGGGAAAAGGGTGTCCTGCAACCATTGATCGTGCGTAAGCGCGAGGGTGACAACTTTGAGATCGTTGCGGGTGAACGGCGCTGGCGAGCGGCGCAGATGGCGCAATTGCATGCGCTGCCCGTGATCGTTCGAGAGTTCAGCGATATCGAGGTTCTCGAGGTCGCGATCATCGAGAACATTCAGCGGGCCGACTTGAACGCTGCCGAAGAGGCGGCCGGATACAAGCAGTTGATGGACCGGTTCGGGCACACTCAGGAAAAACTGGCAGAGGCGCTCGGCAAAAGCCGGAGCCACATAGCGAACCTTTTGCGGCTCTTGAACTTGCCCACTGGTGTTCTGGAGCTGCTGCGCGCTGGAGAGTTGAGCGCGGGGCATGCCCGGGCGTTGATCCCGTCCGCTGATCCGCTGAAGCTGGCGCAGCAGATCATCAAGGGCGGGCTGTCCGTGCGTGCGACAGAGGCGCTGGTCAAGCGCGAGCTTGCGGGCGACGCGGCCCCGAAACCCTCAGCAAAGCCCGCTGTGGAAAAGGACGCGGACACCAAAGCGCTGGAAGGCGATCTGTCGGCGAATCTGGGAATGCGGGTGACGTTGAACCACAAGCCGGGTCAGGAATCAGGGCAGATAACGGTGCAGTACACGTCTTTGGACCAGCTGGATGAGCTGTGCAGGCTCCTGAGCAGCAATTAAGGCGTCAATAGCGCCCCAATGACTGAATTCAGGACCTTAAACCCCTGATCTGTAACGATTAATCGTGTTTCCGTGACCGAAATCATGCCGATTTCCGTCAAATGCTGCAAGACACCGGGATCCAGCGGTTCTTGCGCCAGTTCAGCGTAGCGGGAGAGGTCGATCCCTTCCCGCAGACGCATTCCCATCAACAGGAATTCCGTGGCTTCATCCTCGCGGGTCAACGGCTCGCGTGATTGTTCGGCGGCGTTCCGGGCCACGGCATCAAGCCATCTTTTGGGGTTGCTGTAGCACACCGTTGCGTGCCGCTTCCCGTCCATGGTCAGGCGACCATGCGCGCCCGGACCAATGCCGATGTAGTCGCCGTATCGCCAATAAATCAAATTGTGCCGCGATGGCGCACCATCGCGCGCGTGGTTGGACACTTCATAGGCAGGCATCCCGGCGGCGCCGCAGATATCCTGCGTCGCATCGAACATGTCCGCGCCAAGGTTTTCATCCGGCAGCCCGCGCAGCTTGCCCAGCGCATATCGGTCGCCAAAAGCGGTGCCGTCCTCGATGGTCAGCTGGTAGAGCGATAGATGGTCTATCGATAGGCTCAGAGCCTGTTTCAGCTCGCTTTCCCAGTCTTTCAGGGTCTGATCCTGGCGGGCATAGATCAGGTCAAAGCTGACGCGCTCAAAGGTGCTCCGGGCGATGTCAAATGCGGCGCGCGCCTCGTCAACGGTGTGGATGCGCCCCAGGCGTCTGAGATCGGCATCATTGAGCGCCTGTATCCCCATCGACACCCGCGACACGCCCCCCTCGCGATAGGCGGAAAAGCGGCCCGCCTCGACGGAACCGGGATTCGCCTCAAGTGTGACTTCAAGGTCGTTGGCCACAGGCCACAGCGCGCGGATTTGTGCAATCACGGCGGCCACTGTGTCGGGA
>JBFFQZ010000347.1:0-2795 GCA_041573235.1 Sulfitobacter sp.
CGTAATGCGAGGTCGGCGACAAGGCGTGGCCGACAACGATCTTCTGCTGCGCCTGTGCGCCGGTCGCCAGGACGGCTGCCGCGATAAGGCCAGTGATGAAATGTTTCATGATGCTCCTCCCATGAGCTTAGGTTTCAGGTGGTCAGGTCATTCCGCCGAGATACGGCCCATGTGGGACGTAACAAGGTCGGCAAAATCGGAATCGGGTTCAAACCCCAGCGCAAGGGCGCGCGGTGTCAGGATCTGGCCAGGCCAGCTTGCCACGATCGCCTCGATTGCGGGGTCATGCTCTGGCTTGATGCGCGCAGCGACATCAGCGCCCGCAATCCGCGCAAGCGTGTCGATCATTGCGCCAACGGTCACGGTGACACCCGGCAATGTCAGGGTGGTATTCCCACCGATGCTGTCTTGCGACAGCCCGGCTGCATGCAGCGTATAGGCCAGCGCCCGATCCGGTGAGGCCAGATGCAGGCGCAGATCGCGCCCAACAGGCAGGATTGCGTCCTGTCCGGCCAAAGGCTCGCGGATGATACCGCTGGCAAAACTGCTGGCTGCCTTGTTGGGCGCACCGGGCCGCACGGAAATCGTTGGAAAACGCAAGCTGCGCCCAAGAATGAACCCCTTGCGCGTGGCATCCCGCACCAGCAGTTCGCCCATCAGTTTCTGTGTGCCATAGGACGAACGCGGTGCGGGCAGCGTATCTTCTGTCAGCGTATCGTTGGCCGCACAGGAAAAGACCGCGACAGATGACGAAAACAGAAAAACCGGCGGCTTGGGCATCCTGCGACAGGCATTGATCAGGTCGATGGTCGATTGAAGATTGACCGCCATGCCCAGGTCGAAATCAGCCTCGGCCTGCCCGGATACCACGGCGGCAAGGTGGATCACCAGATCGGGTGCATCCGCGGCAATCCGGTCAAGGACATCGGGTGACGACAGCATCCCCGGCAGCGCGTGCACACGACGATGGCCCGCAGCCAAGGCGTTTAGCGGCGCTTCGGCAATGTCGGTCACAAGGATCGCCGAGATACGCCTTTCGGTCCCGTTCAACACAAGCGCATCGCGCGCAGCAAGCGCGTTCACAACCATCTGGCCGATGAAACCGGCCGCCCCCGTAACCAGAATTCTCAAGGTAAATTCTCCTCTGCGAGCAAGCTGTCATTGAATGACAGCGCTGTCAATCAGTGACATCATTCATTGCGAATCAACTATTCAGACCGGATGCTGCCGGGGCTGTCCAAGGGCGGCATCATGGCGCCCACTCAGGAAACTACTTCGTGTGAACAAAGAAAAATCACCCAGAAAACCAACACTGTTCGAGGTCGCCGCACGTGCGGGCGTCAGCGAGATTACCGCATCTCGGGCGTTGCGCGGCAGCAATGTGGTGACCCCTGAAACCCTCCAGAAGGTGCAGGAGGCCGCGACCTCGCTGGGCTATCTGCGCAACCGACTTGCAGGCGCTCTGGCTGGCGGGCCTTCGAATCAGGTTGGCGTCATTCTTCCATCCCTGTCCAATATCGTTTTCCCCGATGTGCTGAAGGGACTGGAGGACCGGCTGGAACACGCGGGATTTCACCCGGTCCTGGGAATATCGAACTATGATCCGGAGCAGGAGGAACAGCTGATCCGCAACCTTCTGTCCTGGCGGCCCGCCGGTCTGGTGATCGCCCCAAGCGGCATGACTGAAAACAGTCGCACCATGCTTGCGGGGGCGGACCTTCCGGTGGTCGAAATCATGGATATCGATACAGATCCGATCGATATGGCCGTGGGCATGTCGCATCGGGGCGCGGGGCTGGCCATGGCGCGGCATCTGATCGCGCGTGGTTACCGACGCTTTGCCTATGTGGGCCATGATATCGCCCGCGACAACCGTGCTACTGCCCGACTTGACGGTTTCACGGCTGGCCTGAACGAGGCCGGGCTGAAAATGGTCGGCTGTGTGACCCTGGTCGAACCCTCTTCGGTCGCGCTGGGTCGGCGGGGCCTGAACATGTTACTTGGCAGCGATTGCGCCAGACCGGATCTTGTCTATTTCTCGAATGACGACATGGCCGTGGGCGGGGTCTTTCACTGCATGGCGGTCGGCATCAGTCTGCCCGATCAGCTTGCCATCGCCGGTTTCAACGGTCTGGATATCGGCCAAAGCCTGCCGACCCCGTTGACCACGACAGCCTCGCACCGGGCACGGATCGGCGAGACAGCGGCAGCCTGCGTCCTGAAGCGGCTGTCCGGTGAAGAAACGCCACGTATGACAGATGTAGGATTCACCCTGATCGCGGGCGGAACCAGCTAAGCCTTGCGCGACGGAGTCGAAAACGCGGGCGTGCGGGAAGGCGCTGGCTTTTAGGTCCTATCCTTGCGAAAGGCTGGCAAGATAGACCATGTCAGGCCCGAAAATACGGTCGCTATGTTCCGCCAGATAGATTTTCATCCAGGGCGTGAACCGTTCCGGACGGCGGGCAACCTCGGCGACCAGATCCTGATAGTTGATCCAGCGGACCTCCATCACCTCATCCGGGTGGGGTGTCACCTTCAGCCCTGTGTCCGCGCGAGCCAGGTATATATCCACGACCTCGTGCTCGGTCATGCCGCGCCCGACGTCGGCGCGGTACTCGACCTGATCGCGATGTTCGGGGTGCAGACCTGTAATCCCCAGTTCCTCGCGCAGGCGGCGCACGGCGCAAACCTCTGGCGCCTCGTCCCAGTCGGGATGCGTACAGCAGGTATTCGCCCAAAGCCCAGGCGTGTGATATTTGCCCATGGCGCGGCGCTGGATCAGGACATCCATGCCC
>JBFFQZ010000348.1:0-2736 GCA_041573235.1 Sulfitobacter sp.
ATGGGGTCGCAGTGGTGGTGCCTGACGCGGCAGACGTTGTCGGCCATCCTGCAGGACCCGGAGCGACCGACCTATGACCGCTATTTCCGGCAGGTCTGGATCCCTGACGAAAGCTATTTCCAGACACTGGCACGGCTCTATTCGATCAACACCGAAAGCAGGTCGCTCACGCTGTCCAAGTTCGATTTCCAGGGAAAGCCGCACATCTTTTACGACGACCACCTGCAGCTGTTGCGCAGGTCGGATTGTTTTGTCGCCCGCAAGATCTGGCCGAATGCCGACCGCTTGTATGAAGCGTTCCTGACGGACACGGCGGGCGCGATGAAGCAGACGGAGCCGAATCCGGGCAAGATCGACCGCATTTTCGCCAAGGCGGTGGAGCGGCGGACGCGCGGGCGGTCGGGTCTGTACATGCAAAGCCGTTTTCCCAACGAGGACTGGGAAAACGGCGTAACGGCGGCGGAATACTCGATGTTTCAGGGGTTCAGCGAGCTGTTCGTTAATTTCGAGCCGTGGCTGCACAACGCCACAGGCGCGCGTGTGCATGGCCATCTGTTTGCCCCCGACCGGGCCCATTTCGCCGACGGGCAGGGCACGATAAACGGCGCGTTGAGCGATAATCCGGTCCAGCGCGATCACAACCCCGAGGCATTCCTGACCAACCTGATCTGGAATACGCGCGGTGAGCGACAGTGTTTTCAGTTCGGGCCGCAGGACAATCAGAGCATCAACTGGCGCGTGGCCAAGGATTCGAACGCGCAGATTTCGGTCATTACCGGGGCGTGGGCGGTCCCTCTGTTTCGGTCAAATCTCGATTTCGCCGATATCCGCCGCATCGCTGCAACGCTGCAAAAGATCGAAAGCGAACATATGGACGTGCTGCGCTCGCCCTATACCAAGGCGCGGGTCCGCATCTGGAGCATGGCGGAATTCATCGAGGCGCCGATGGAGCCGTTGCAGGGGATCCTTGACGAGATCGGGCAGGCCCGCATACGACGGCTGTCCGAGGCGCCGAAGATGGTCGATCTGCACGGCTTTGGCCAATTTTTGCAGAACCTCAAGAATCAGGGCATGCATCCGTATCTGATGGGTGATTTCCCGGTGGAACGCGGCCCCGCCTCAAGCGCCCATTTCCCCCGCAAACCTTACCTGGTGAAATAAGATATGACTTCGCGTTTTGACAGTTTCGTGGTCTTTGCCGAAATGCGGACAGGATCGAATTTTCTGGAAACGAACCTGAACGCGTTTCAAGGGATCACCTGCCATGGTGAGGCCTTCAATCCGCATTTCATCGGCTATCCCAACACAACCGATATCCTGGGAATCGACCAGGCGACACGGGACCGCGATCCGGCGGTCCTGTTGAAAGCGATCCGTGAGGATACCCGCGTGATGGGTGGCTTCCGGTATTTTCACGACCATGATCCGCGGGTGCTGGAACCGGTGCTGGAAGACCCCCGCTGTGCCAAGATCATCCTGACGCGCAACCCGGTGGAAAGCTATATCAGCTGGAAGATCGCGCAGGCGACGGGGCAATGGAAACTGACG
The DNA here is from genome assembly GCA_041573235.1 of Sulfitobacter sp. Lineage (GTDB taxonomy): Bacteria > Pseudomonadota > Alphaproteobacteria > Rhodobacterales > Rhodobacteraceae > Sulfitobacter. The sequence goes on from JBFFQZ010000348.1 coordinate 1,549, forward strand.
GACATGAAGGCGCGCAAGGCGGCGCAGGTGGAATTCGTGGCTGACGAGTTCGAGGCGCACCTGGACGCGTTGCAGGCGTTCCAGATGCATTTGATGCGCCGCTTGCAGGTGTCCGGTCAGACGGCGTTCTACGTGGCCTATGAGGATCTGCAAAGCATCGATGTGATGAACGGGATCGCGGCGTTTCTGGGCGTGCCGGAACTTTTGGAAGGGCTGGACAAGAACCTCAAGAAACAGAACCCCAGCCCGCTGTCGGAAAAAGTAAGCAATTACAGTGCAATGACGCAGGCCTTGGGCAGGCTGGACCGGTTCGACCTGACCCGCACGCCCAATTTCGAACCGCGGCGCAGCCCGAACGTGCCGAGCTATGTGGCGGGCGTCAAGGCGCCGCTGCTGTTCATGCCGATCTCGGGCGGTCCGCAACAGGAGGTGCGGCGCTGGATGGCCGCGCTGGACGGTGAAAAGCAGAATCAGCTTGTGACAAAGATGAACCAGAAGGAACTGCGCCAATGGAAGCGCAGCCGTGAGGGGCATCGGAGCTTTACCATATTGCGCCACCCGATCCTGCGCGCGCATGAAACGTTCTGCCACCGGATTCTGAATTCCGGGCAGGGCAGCTATCTTCAGCTGCGCCGGACCCTTGTCCGGCGTTACAAGATGCCGCTGCCCGAAGAGGGCAAGGAACAGGCCATCACCCTGGAGCGGCATCGCAAGGCGTTCATGGCCTTCTTGCAGTTCCTGAAAGGAAACCTTGCGGGGCAGACTGCAATCCGTGTGGATGCGGGGTGGTGTTCGCAGGTGGAAAGCATTCAGGGTTTTGGTGACTTCACCTTGCCCGACCTCATCCTGCGCGAAGAGACGCTTGTGACGGATCTGACGATCCTTGCCGCCCAGGTTGGATACCGCGACGTCCCACGGCTTGAACCTGCGTCGTTGCACGGTCCGTTCTCTTTGGAGGATATTTACGACGGCGAGATCGAGCAACTGGGCGCAAACATCTATCAGCGCGACTACATGATGTTCGGATTCGGTCGCTGGCGTTGAGGTGCGGCTGATAGGCCCGATCCGATCAGGCCGCCTTCACGCCCTCGGCTTCGGTCAGGATCGTGTACAGCGTACTTGGTGTCGGGTTTGCACGCAGTTTGGCGCAGACGCTCGTGTCTCGCAGGGTGCGGGAAACAAGCGCCA
>JBFFQZ010000349.1:0-2730 GCA_041573235.1 Sulfitobacter sp.
GAGAGCCGAAGCCAGAGAGTCTCGCCATGAGCGTCGACTACAGAGAGACCGTGTTCCTGCCGAAGAGCGATTTCCCGATGCGCGCGGGCCTGCCCAAGCGCGAGCCCGCGTGGCTGGAACGCTGGGAAAAGATCGGCATCTACGACCGCCTGCGCGAGAAAAAGGGCCGCACGCCCTTCACGCTGCACGACGGGCCGCCCTATGCCAACGGGCATCTGCACATCGGCCACGCGCTCAACAAGACGATCAAGGACATGATCGTGCGCTCGCACCAGATGATGGGCTTTGACGCGCGCTATATCCCCGGGTGGGATTGCCACGGCCTGCCGATCGAATGGAAGATCGAGGAACAGTACCGCAAGAAGGGCCGCAACAAGGACGAGGTGCCGATCAACGAATTCCGCGCCGAGTGCCGCCAATTCGCCGCCGGATGGGTCGACATCCAGCGCGAAGAGTTCAAGCGTCTGGGCATCACCGGCAACTGGGCCGATCCCTACCTGACAATGGATTTCCACGCCGAGCGTGTGATCGCCGAGGAATTCATGAAGTTCCTGATGACGGGAACGCTCTATCAGGGGTCGAAACCCGTGATGTGGTCGCCCGTCGAAAAGACCGCGCTGGCCGAGGCCGAGGTCGAATACCACGACAAGGAAAGCTTCACGATCTGGGTGAAATTCGATGTTGTGGGGACAGGCGATGCGACGCTCGATTCCGCGAAGGTCGTGATCTGGACGACGACGCCTTGGACGATGCCTTCGAACAAGGCCGTGGTCTATGGCAAGGACATTTCATACGGTCTTTACGAGGTCACGGGACGCCCCGAGGAATCCTGGGTCAAGATCGGCGACCGCTACCTTCTCGCCGACAACCTGGCGGCGGATGTGCTGACCCGGGCGCGGCTGGACGACACGATGTACCGCCGCCTGTGCGACGTGACCCTGGACGATCTGGCGAAGATCAAGCTGAAGCACCCGCTGGCCGGGGCCGAGGGCGGCAATGGCGAATGGGACGACATCCGCGATTTCCGCGCCGCCGATTTCGTGACCGACACCGAAGGCACCGGATTCGTGCATTGCGCGCCGAGCCACGGGATGGAGGAATACGAGCTGTACCGCGATCTTGGCATGTTGCAGCAGGTCATCACCTATAACGTGATGGATGACGGCAGCTTCCGCGCGGATCTGCCGTTCTTTGGTGGCAAATACATCCTCAACCGCAAGGGCAAGGAAGGCGACGCCAACACAGCCGTCATCGACAAGCTGGTCGAGGTCGGCGGCCTGCTGGCGCGCGGCAAGCTCAAGCACAGCTATCCCCATTCGTGGCGCTCCAAGGCGCCGGTGATCTACCGCAACACGCCGCAGTGGTTCGCGGCCATCGACAAACCCGTGGGCGACGGGCAGGACATGCACGGCAAGACGATCCGCGAACGCGCCCTGACCGAGATCGACAACGTCAAATGGACGCCCAAATCGGGACGCAACCGGCTTTACGCGATGATTGAGGCGCGGCCGGACTGGGTGCTGTCGCGCCAGCGGGCGTGGGGCGTGCCGCTGACCTGCTTTACCCGGAAGGGCAAGCTGCCGACGGACGCCGATTTCCTGCTGCGCAACGAAGAGGTGAACCGGCGTATCGTCGAGGCGTTCGAGGCCGAAGGCGCGGACGCCTGGTACGAAGAGGGCGCAAAGCTGCGGTTCCTTGATGGCATCGTGGATCCTGCGACCGATGACTTGCTCAACCCCGACGACTATGAACAGGTCATGGACATTCTCGATGTGTGGTTCGATTCCGGCTCGACCCATGCGTTCACCCTGCGCGACCGGCCGGACGGGTCCGAAGACGGCATCGCAGATGTCTATATGGAAGGCACTGACCAGCACCGCGGCTGGTTCCATTCGTCGCTGCTGCAATCCTGCGGGACCTATGGGCGCGCGCCCTATCGCAACGTGGTCACCCATGGCTTCACGCTGGATCAGAAGGGCATGAAGATGTCCAAATCCATCGGCAACACCATCGTGCCCGATGAGATCATCAAGCAATACGGCGCCGACATATTGCGCCTGTGGGTGGCACAGTCGGATTACACCGCGGATCAGCGGATCGGACCGGAGATCCTCAAGGGCGTGTCTGACAGCTATCGTCGTTTGCGCAACACCATGCGCTACATGCTGGGCGCGCTGGGTGATTTCACCGAGGCCGACCGGGTCGACGTGGCCCAGATGCCCGAGCTTGAGCGTTGGGTGCTGCACCGGCTGGCAGAGCTGGACGTGGTGGTGCGCGAGGGCTACGCAAAGTTCGATTTCCAGGGCGTGTTCCAGGCGGTGTTCAACTTTGCCACGCTGGATCTGTCGGCGTTCTATTTCGACATCCGCAAGGACGCGCTGTATTGCGATGGCGACACGTTGCGCCGTCGTGCCACGCGCACGGTGCTGGACCTGCTGTTCCACCGGCTGACGACATGGCTGGCACCGGTGCTGGTGTTCACAATGGAAGAGGTCTGGCTCGAGCGGTTCGGCGGGGCGGAGAGTTCGGTGCACCTGCAGGACATCCCTGCCACGCCCGAGGGCTGGAAGGACGATGCGCTGGCGGCCAAATGGGCGCAGGTGCGCGCCGCGCGCCGGGTCGTGACGGCGGCGTTGGAGGTGCAGCGGACCGGAAAGGTCATCGGCGCCTCGCTCGAGGCCGCGCCGATCGTCCATGTCGAGGACGCAGAACAGCGCGCCGCGCTTGAGA
>JBFFQZ010000350.1:0-2695 GCA_041573235.1 Sulfitobacter sp.
ATATGATCCCACCTTACGGAACGTCTGGTAAGGTGGGATCATATCCCACCTTGGCGATCTTATTTCGGGCGCTTGGCACCATACTTCGAACGGCGCTGCTTACGGTCCTTGACGCCTTGCGTATCGAGAACGCCGCGCAGGATGTGGTAACGCACACCGGGAAGGTCCTTCACACGACCGCCGCGGATCAGAACAACCGAGTGTTCCTGCAGGTTGTGGCTTTCACCGGGAATGTACGAGATCACCTCGAACCCGTTTGTCAGACGCACCTTCGCGACTTTCCGCATCGCGGAGTTCGGCTTCTTCGGCGTCGTGGTATAGACGCGTGTACAGACGCCGCGCTTTTGCGGGCACTCCTGCAGGTGCATGGATTTGGATGTCTTGCGTTTTGGCTGACGCGGCTTGCGGATCAGCTGCTGGATCGTTGGCATTCCGGTATTATCCCCGTGTTGCTCATATTGGATGCACCGGAGCTCTGCCCCCATGCGGTGAATGTCGTACGGCATGCGTCCACGCCGGAAGTCCGAGGCATGGGGCCAAAAGCATTATGGCCGCAACGCTTCCGTACCGAGGTAAGCGAGGCGGCTATGCTCTCAGAGGATCGGGCCAATAAAGGCGGCCTGGATCTTGACCACATGCGGTATGATATGCGCGTCCGGGGCGACCCCCAGCAGCGAGATATCGGGCGTATACGGTCTTGCAGGTAGGGTGTCAACAGCCTGTGGTTCGGGACTAGCCCGCCTGACCTCTTGCAAACTCTGACCCTCGCCCTTCATAGTCGGCGAAAAGAAAATGAGGAAGATAGCAGATATGCAGGCCATTGGACTGTGCAGGTTCTCCTACCCCGCCATCGGCGGCTTTCAGGTCGAACATGAAAACATCAAGGACCGGATCGCATACCTGTATGAAACTGCGCGACTCGAAGAACGCTTTCAGCTTCTGGAAACTGTCGCGTTGCCCTGCCTTCGGGCCCAGACCGACCCCGATTTCGAGCTGATCATCGTCGTCGGCGACCAACTGCCCAAGGTGCATCTGGACAGGCTGCATGACCTGATTGCAAATATGCCGCAGGTGCGGATCCACGCCGAAGAGCCGCGGCCACAGCGCGAAATCATGAAAGAGATCCTGAACGCCGCGCGCAAGGACCCGTCACAGCCATGCCTGCAATTTCGCTATGATGACGATGACGCAGTGGCGATCGACTTCATCGAGCGGCTGCGCGCCGCCTCGCGCGATTGCGCTGCACTGACCGCGCAACACAAGGCCGTTGCCTTCGATTGGAACAAGGGCCTCGTGGCCGAATTCAGCGCAGACGGAATCTCGGCGACCGAAATATTCCGCCCCTTCTATGTCGCAGCACTCGGCATGCAGATCCGCGGCAACTCGCCGCTGACGATCATGAATTTCGCCCATGAAAAGATCAGCCGATTCATGCCCTGCGTGACCTACGCCGAACCACAGATGTTCGTGCGCAGCCACAATTCCTCCAACGACAGCCGCCAGAAGAAGGTCAAGCCGGTCCCTGTCCAACCGCTGACCTTCAAACAGGTCAAATTCTTCCGGGACCGCTTTGCCATCGACATCGACCACGTGCAGCGCGTGTTTGGAACGCGCGCGTGACCGCATCAATGCTCTTTGGCCCATGCTGGTGATGCCGCAGCATTTCGACCAATCGGCACCCCGGTCGGAACAACCGAACCTCACGAGGCTGACATGCCCAGGATTCAATGGATCAAATTGGGCGCGGTGAAGTTACGCCCGTGACAGCTGCCGCTCGCGGTAAAAGGTGAAGGTGCCCGTTGCAATCACGATGGCGGCACCGGAGAGCGTCAGCGCCGTCGGCACCTCGTCGAACAGAATGAAACCCACGATCATCGCCACGACCAGCCCCGCATACCGAAACGGCGCGACGAATGACACGTCGCCCACGCGCATGACCTGAATGCTGAAGAAATAGCCCGCGAAAATGAACACAGCCGACGCCGCGATGAACGAAGCGTTCTGGACCGAGATCGCAACCCACGGCTGCGTGAGCGATGCCAGCCCCGCCGCCAGCGTAACCGCGATGGAGGTGCCCAATGCGACCTTCAGTCCGGGAACCGACAGCGACAGCCGCCGGGTCAGCAGATCGCGCACGGTCACGCCCACGACGGCTGCCAACGCATAGAGCGACCACAGATTGAACCCTTCCGCGCCGGGCCGGATGATCAGGGTGACGCCGCACAGCCCGATCAGGATTGCCAGCATCCGCCGCCAGCCCACGGCCTCGCGGTAGACCAGCGCCGATCCGAGCGTCACCGTCAGCGGCACCACCTGCATGATCGCGTTGAGGTTGCCCAGGGGCATGTTGAAGAGCGCGTTGAGAAAGAAATACGATGTCGTGACCTCGGCGAGGCCGCGCAGCAGCACGATTTTTCGGTCGGCGCGGGTCAGCCGCCCCCGCATCGCGCCCATCATCCAGGCCAGTAGAAAGATCAGGCCGCTGGCCGCAATGCCACGCACGAAGATCAGCTGAAAAAGCGGGATCTCACCCCCTGTGAGGCGCAAGAGACTGTCGTTGAAAACGAACGCCACCATCGAGGCGATCATCAACAAGGCGCCGAGTACATTGGGCTGCATGAAACCTCCGAAACCACAGCGCCAGCATTGGACGATCCGGAGCGGATCGGCAATGCGGATCACGCAGGGTACCGCC
>JBFFQZ010000351.1:0-2690 GCA_041573235.1 Sulfitobacter sp.
ATCATTCCAACCCGCTCTCGGGTCTTTTGCCCGAAAACCCGCCACGCGGTGCGGGACTCGAGATACGGCTCTATGACAGCGATCCCGATGCGGTCTGCGCTGTGGCCGAAGCCGCGGGCGGCGTGATACTGCAAGCGCCGATGGACAAGCCGCACGGCCTGCGCGAGGCTTATGTGTTGTGCGAAAACGGCTATGCCTGGGTGGCAAGCCGACCGCTGTCGGTATGACGGGACAGATTGAAAACACGCCGCACCGCTTGGGTGATGCGGCTTTGCTGAAAGGATACGAAGATGACTGTAACCGAGCTCAAACCCAACATGGACCACTGGCAGGAGCGGGTGGACCTGGCGGCGGCCTTTCGCTGGACCGCGCGATTGGACATGCATGAAGGGGTGGCGAACCATTTCTCGCTTGCCGTGAACGAGGACGGCACGCAATTCCTGATGAACCCCAACCAGGCCCATTTCAGCCGCATCAAGGCCAGCGATCTGTTGCTCATCGACGCGAATGATCCGTCGACGCTGGAGGGACCTGACGCGCCTGACCCGACGGCCTGGGGGTTGCATGGTGGCGTGCACCGGGCCTGCAAGCATGCGCGTTGCGTGATGCATGTGCATTCGATCTTTGCCACTGTGCTGGCCTGTTTGCAGGACAGCCGTCTGCCGCCCATCGATCAGAACTGTTGTACCTTTTTCAACCGGGTGGTGATCGACGAGGATTATGGCGGGCTTGCATTCGAGGACGAGGGTGCGCGCTGTGCCGGGTTGCTTACCGATCCACGGCACAAAGTCATGGTGATGGGCAGCCACGGCGTGATGGTCATCGGCGATACGGTCGCGGAGACATTCAACCGGCTGTATTATTTCGAGCGCGCGGCGGAGACTTATATCCGGGGCCTGCAAACCGGGCTGCCATTGCGTCGGATCCCGGACGACATCGCCGAAAAGACAGCCCGCGAGCTTGAGCAATACCCTGAGCAGGATGCCCGCCATCTTGCGGAGCTGAAGGCGATCCTGGACGATGAGGGATCTGATTATTCCCGCTGACGGCGTGGGTGGGCTGCAAGCCCACCTTACAAAAGGCCGGAGGGCGGCGGGGCACATCTGAAAAACCGCTGACGCAGATGAGCCCCGACCGAACGGCAGAGCCCATTTGCCAAAGGCCAGGGCACGGGTTTATCTGGGCCAAGCGATTTCAGGACCGGAGCGACCTTTTCAAGATGAATATCCTTTTTGTGCATCAAAACATGCCAGGTCAGTACCGGGAACTGGTGCAATGGCTTGCGGCGACCAAAGAGCATACGATCTATTTCCTCACGCAGCGCAAGAACGCGCCCAAGTTCGACGGGGTCCGCACGGTTGTCTACAAACCGCACCACGTGCCCAAGAAGGACTCCTATGGTCTGAGCAAGGTGTGGGAAGAGGGCACCGGCGTTGCATTCGGCGCCGCGATGGCCGCGCAGCAGCTCGAACGCCGGGAGGGTTTCAAACCTGATATTGTGGTCGGTCACGTGGGCTGGGGCGAGCTTACGTTCTTCAAGCAGGTCTGGCCGGATGTGCCCATCATAGGGTTTTTCGAATATTACTACCGTATGCAGGGCGGTCCAGTCGGTTTTGATCCCGAGGAGCCGACCAATGAACACACGCCCTTTCTGCTGCAGGCGCGCAATGCGATCCCGAATTCCAACATTCAGACCGTGGACCGGGGGCTTAGCCCGACACTCTGGCAGCGCGATTGTTTTCCGGCGGCCATGCATGACAAGATTTACGTCTGCCACGATGGAATCCGCACGGACAAGCTGATTGCGAACCCTGATGCGACGCTGAAGCTGGGGCGGGTCGAGACGCCCATCGGCAAGGGGGATGAGATTGTCACCTACATGGCGCGCAACCTGGAACGGATGCGGGGGTTTCACCAGTTCATGCGCGCGCTGCCCGCGATCCTCGCTGCGCGGCCCAATGCGCGGGTGCTGGTGGTCGGCGGCAACGAGGTTTCCTATGGCTCGAAGAATGCCGGACCCGGCGGCTTGCGGGGCGAGATGGAGCAGGAAGTGGGCGACCGGGTAGACTGGAGCCGCGTGCATTTCCTGGGGCAGGTCCCCTACGAGGATTACCAGAAGATCATCCAACTGAGCCGCTGTCACATCTATCTGACGATGCCTTTCGTCCTGTCGTGGTCCTTGCTGGAATCAATGTCGATGGAGGCGACGATCGTTGCCGCTGATGTCGCACCTGTTCGCGAGGCGATGACTCATGGGGAAACGGGCCTGCTGGTGGATTTCTTCGATCCCGAAGCGTTGGCGCGTCAGGTATGCGAAGTGCTGGAGCGGCCCGAGGATTTTGCCCATCTGGGGCCAGCGGCACGGCAGCATGTGATACAGGAATATGACTTTCTTACCAAATGCCTGCCGGAGCATATCGCGGAAATGAACGCCCTGCTGCCTGCGGACAAGCAGATCAGAATGCCCTGAGCACGAGCGGGAGCGCCAGACCTGTGCGGTTTGGCCTTATCTGCTTGCGATGCTGACGATTCCGAACGCCGAGCCGACGAGGCCGAAGATCGTGCGTACATTGGCGACGGGGCTTTCGGTTGCCAGCACCAGATCGCCTGAATTGAGCTCGAAGTTATGCGCCGAGAAAAGGCCGTCGGACGAGGTCAGGTCGATGGTGAACACCACGCGCTGCTGGCGC
>JBFFQZ010000352.1:0-2665 GCA_041573235.1 Sulfitobacter sp.
CTTGGAATTGATGAAGACCTCGAACGGGCGGCGGTGCCCCCCGACGATCAGATCGTTGACTGTGATGTACAGCGCGTGTTCGCTATCGGGCCACTTGATCTTGTAGGTAGAGCCTTCGAGTTCCTCGGGCCGGTCCAGCGGTTCGGACATGTAGATAACATCGCCGTGGGGTGCCTGAGGCTCTTCGCCATCGTGGCTGATGACTTCGGGGGCTTCCTTCTTGTCTTCACTCACGCTCAACACAGACCCGGTGACGTCATTGGGTCGGTAGGTGGTGCACCCCTTGCAGCCGCTGTCCCAGGCTTCCATGTAGACATCCTTGAGCGCGTCAAAGGAAATGTCTTCGGGGCAGTTGATCGTCTTGGAGATCGAACTGTCCACCCATTTCTGCGCCGCCGCCTGCATCTTGACGTGTTCGAGCGGCGCGAGCGTCTGTGCGTTCACGAAATAGTCGGGCAGCTCGCGGTCGCCGAATTTGTCGCGCCACATCTGCACGGCATAGTCGATCACCTCTTCCTCGGTGCGCGATCCATCCTTTTGCAGCACCTTGCGGGTGTAGGCATAGGCGAACACAGGCTCGATGCCCGAGCTGACGTTGCCCGCATAGAGGCTGATCGTGCCCGTCGGCGCGATCGAGGTCAGCAGCGCGTTGCGGATCCCATGCGTGCGGATCGCGTCGCGCACGTCTTCGTCCATCGCGCGCATTGTGCCCGAAGACAGGTATGCGTCAGCGTCGAACAGCGGGAATGGACCTTTCTCCTTGGCGAGTTCCACCGAGGCCAGATAGGACGCGCGGGCAATCGCCTTGAGCCAGTTTTCGGTCTGGGCCGCGGCCTCGTCCGAGCCATAGCGCAGGCCAAGCATCAGCAGCGCATCGGCAAGCCCTGTCACCCCGAGCCCGATGCGGCGCTTGTTCTGCGCTTCTTGCGCCTGTTCCTCCAGCGGGAATTTCGATACGTCCACGACGTTGTCCATCATCCGCACGGCCGTCGCGACAAGCCTGTCCAGGGCCGCGATATCAAGCTGTGCCGTTGACTCGAACGGATCGCTGACCAGCCGGGCAAGGTTGATCGAGCCCAGCAGGCAAGCGCCATAGGGCGGCAGGGGCTGCTCGCCGCAGGGGTTGGTGGCCGCGATCGTCTCGCAGTAGTTCAGGTTGTTGGCCGCGTTGATGCGGTCGATGAAAATGACCCCGGGTTCGGCGTAGTCATAGGTCGCGCGCATGATCGCGTTCCACAGATCACGCGCCTGGACGGTCTTGTAGACCTTTTCGTCAAATACCAGGTCCCATGAGCCGTCCGCCTTGACCGCTTCCATGAAGGGATCGGTGATCAGCACGGACATGTTGAACATCCGCAGGCGCGCGGCGTCGGATTTGGCGGAGATGAAATCCTCGACGTCCGGGTGGTCACAGCGCATCGTCGCCATCATCGCGCCCCGGCGCGAGCCCGCCGACATGATCGTGCGGCACATGGCGTCCCAGACATCCATGAACGACAGCGGGCCTGAGGCATCCGCCGACACACCCAGCACGTCCGCGCCGCGCGGCCGGATGGTCGAAAAATCATACCCGATACCACCGCCCTGCTGCATGGTCAGGGCCGCTTCTTTCAGCATCTCGAAAATGCCGCTCATGCTGTCGGGGATCGTGCCCATGACAAAACAGTTGAAAAGCGTCACGCGGCGTGCGGTGCCGGCCCCCGCGGTGATGCGGCCCGCAGGGAGATATTTGAAATCTTCGAGCGCTTCGAAAAACGTTTCCTCCCAGCCATCAGGGTCCTTTTCGGCCTGTGCAAGGTCATTGGCGATGCGGCGCCAAGTGTCCTCGACCGTCACGTCATGGGGCGTGCCATCGGCGGCCTTGAAGCGGTACTTCATATCCCAGATCTGTTCGGCGATGGGGGCGGCAAAGCGGGTCATGGCGATTCCTCGTTGGTCAGGGGCGGAGGCAGACAATAGCTCCTCATTGCGAAAACGCCACCGTTCTTTTGCCCCGCAGACCGCGCCAAACCACCACAGTTTGCTTCCGGCGTTTTCCGAGGTACATTATGATGTGGGTGTGGCCCGAGTTCGGGGCCTGAGTCTGGGGATAAACCGGTGGGTAAAGCTGTGAACAAAGATATCGTGCACCTGGTCAAGTTGAGCGTCGGCACCGAAAGCATCGAACAAATGCTGGATTGGCAGCGCCACCGCTCGCGGCAGGTCGCAGATGGCCAGTATTATCACCTGACGCGGATGTGGCCCAAGCGGGTCGAAGAGATCCTGAACGGCGGCTCGATCTATTGGGTGATAAAGGGCGAGATCACTGCCCGGCAGCGGATCCTGCGGTTCGTTGAGAAGATCGGGGCGGATGGCATCCGCCGCTGCGGCATCGTTCTGGACGCCGAGGTCATTCCCACTGTCAACGCCCTGCGCCGCCCGTTTCAGGGCTGGCGTTATCTTGCCCCGGCGGATGCCCCTGCCGATCTGTCCAAGGGCAGCAAGCAGGATGATGCGCTGCCGGTGGAGCTGAACAGGGCGCTGGCGGAGATCGGCGTGCTCTGACATTGCTGTCTACCCGGATGCGACCGTTGCGCAGAGGTATTTACAGAAGGGTGCAAGAGCAAAGGCTCATGCCCGAAATCCGGTCGTTTCGCGCGCATCATCTCCGGCCCCCACATGTTTC
>JBFFQZ010000353.1:0-2603 GCA_041573235.1 Sulfitobacter sp.
GACGGGTTGCGCGATGCTCTGGATCCCCGCATCAGGGGGCGCTGAGGGCGCCACCGCGCGGCGGCGGCCTTTACCCGAACCGAGCGCACGAAAACGCGCCGGGTTCCCCTTGACGGGGCCCGGCGCGCGGGCCTTTACCCGATCTTGCGCCTGATGCGCCGCACAGCGCCCCAGACCAGCACGATCACCGGCACCGTTACGATCGCCGTCAGCGCCCCTTTGCTCAGCCCGGTCACACCGGTCAGCGGATACAGCACATAGCTCGCCAGAGAGACCGCGTAATAGCTGATCGCGACGACCGACAGCCCCTCGACAGTGTGTTGCAGACGCAGTTGCAGATCCGCGCGGCGGTCCATGCTTTCAAGGATCGCCTGGTTCTGGGCCGAACGTTCCACATCCACCCGCGTTCGCAGCAGATCCGATGCGCGCAGGGCGCGCGCCGACATCCGCTCAAGCCGCCGCTCCATCGATACGACCGTACGCATCGCGGGCTCGTAGCGCCGCATCATGAATTCACCAAAGCCCTGGCGGCCGATGAACCGCGTCTCGCGCAGCGCTTCGATCCGCTGATAGACAATCGCCTTGTAGGCGGCTGTGCCCGCAAAGCGAAACGCACTTTGTGCAACCACATTTTCCAGTTCGACGGACACGTCCAACAACGCGTCGAGCGTCGTCTCCGGTTTCAGCTCCTGCGCGCTCATCTTCGCCATCAGCTCGCTCAGCTGGCGGTCCATCTTGCTGACCTCGCCACCGATCTTGCGGGTCCGGGCAAAGCCCAGCATCGACATCGTCTTGTAAGTCTCGATTTCCAGCAGCCGCTGAATGATACGCCCCACCCTGCGCGCACCGGTCTGCGGCGGTACGAAGACCGCAAAGCGCATGTGCCCCGCCGGATCTATGCGAAAATCCGTGGCGACCACAGCGGCCCCTTCCAGCACATGAGCAGCCGCAAGGCTTTCGGGCACGAACCACTCGCGCAACAGCGTCTCGATCTGCGCCTCGTCCTCCTGCGCAGGCATCAGCCGCAGCAGCGCGGAGGTCAGCCGCTGTCCCGGCGCCTGGTCAAGCCAGTTGGCCGGAAACACGTCGAACTCTGCCGGATCGAAGGGCCGCGCACTCAGATCGTCGGAAAACGCGGTGAAGGTCACGAATTCGGTGTGCTGCTCCCATTTGAGGTGAAATTTCCCCATCGCGCCATAGTAATGGGTGGCGTCCTTGTCCGGCAGAGGCGCGCCATAGTGCTTCAGAAGCTTGACCAGATACGCCATGTCTTCGCTGCGGTCACGGTCGCGCGCGGCGGCATCGCCTGCCTGCTTGATCGCCAGGAACGCAACAACCTGGGGTGCCTGTACGTTTGGAAACGGGCGGGCATGAAGCTCCCCGGTCAGCGCATATCGCAGCGGATGGTCGTTGATCGGAGCCATGGGCCTCATTCCTTCAAAGTCTTTTGCGCAAGCATTGCCGTATTCCGGGGTCTCCCGGCAAGCCAGAAGCGCGCAACTCGGAGGCAACATGGGCGTACCGTGGCATACTTTTCCACTTATCGGAAATCCGCAACGCCGGTGAAGGGGGTGGAGCTGCGCAGGGACTTCGCGCTTGATCCGCGAATGATCCGTGCCGTTGCAGACCATCAGATCCCTTCAGGAACCCCGAACATACAAAAAGGCTCCCCGCAGCCGGGGAGCCTTTCGTTGTCTGATGTGATCGTCTGACGGGTCAGTCGATCAGCGGCAGCAGTTTGTCGAGCGAGGCTTTTGCATCACCGTAGAACATGCGCGTGTTGTCCTTGAAGAACAGCGGGTTTTCGATCCCGGAATAGCCGGTCCCCTGTCCACGCTTGGAGACGAACACGGTCTTGGCCTTCCAGCATTCCAGCACCGGCATACCGGCGATGGGGCTGTTCGGGTCGTCCTGTGCCGCAGGATTGACGATGTCGTTTGACCCGATCACGATTGCCACATCGGTGCTCGGGAAATCATCGTTGATCTCGTCCATCTCCATCACGATGTCATAGGGCACCTTTGCCTCGGCCAGCAGGACGTTCATGTGCCCCGGCAGACGCCCCGCAACGGGGTGAATGGCAAAGCGCACGTTCTTGCCCCTGGCGCGCAGCTTCTTGACCAGATCGCTCACCGCTGTCTGCGCCTGTGCAACGGCCATGCCATAGCCCGGGATGATGATGATGCTGTCCGCCTCGTTCAACGCCTGTGCCACGCCATCGGCTTCGATGGCGATCTGTTCGCCCTCGACGGCCATCTGCTCGCCCGCCGGACCGCCGAAGCCGCCCAGAATGACCGAGATGAACGACCGGTTCATCGCCTTGCACATGATGTAGCTCAGGATCGCACCCGACGAGCCGACCAGCGCGCCCACGACGATCAGCAGATCGTTGCCGAGGCTGAAGCCGATCGCCGCCGCCGCCCAGCCCGAATAGCTGTTGAGCATCGAAACCACGACCGGCATGTCGGCGCCGCCGATGCCCATGATCAGGTGATAGCCGATGAAGAACGCCAGCAGGGTCATGACGATCAGCGTCCAGGGGCCCGCGCCGTTCAGGAACATGATCAGCAGCACGACGCTGGCGATCGCCGCCGTGGCATTCA
>JBFFQZ010000354.1:0-2588 GCA_041573235.1 Sulfitobacter sp.
AGGTCCGGCTGTATGCCCGCTGTACCGAAACGGTGGCATCCATCAACGAAGCCCACGAAAACACGCGGTATCTGCCGGGCATCCGCCTGCCGGACGGGCTGCGCGCCACCGCGCAGATGGCCGAGGCGGTGACCGGCGCGGACGCGGTGCTGCTGGTCGTGCCCTCGGGTGCCGTGCGGCAAACGGCGGCGCAACTGCGTGACCTGATCGTCGCGGGCACGCCCGTGGCCGTCTGCACCAAGGGGATCGAGCCCAGCACCGGTTTCGTGATGAGCCAGGTCGTCAGCGAGGAAATTCAGAACGTGCCGATCGGCACGATCTCGGGCCCCACCTTTGCGCGCGAGACCGCGATGGGCCATCCGACGGCAGCCACCGTCGCCTTTGATTTCACACCCCAGGACCGGCTCGAGCCGACGTGCAGCCCCGCCGCCCGGATGGCCCTGACCATGAGCACGGGGTTCTTCAAGACCTATATCTCCGACGACCTCGTCGGGGTTGAGATCGGTGGTGCGGTCAAGAATGTCATCGCCATCGCCTGCGGCATGATGACGGGCGCCGGATTTGCCGAAAACACCCGCGCCGCCCTGATCACGCGCGGCATGGACGAGATGAAATACCTGGCCGAGGCGCTCGGCGGGCGGCGCGAGACGGTGACCGGGTTGGCCGGTGCCGGGGATCTTACCCTGACCTGTTCGAGCACCACGTCGCGCAACATGTCACTGGGCGTCCAGCTGGGTCAGGGCATCTCGCGCGACGCGTGTTTTGACGGCGCGCCCATCGTGGTCGAGGGTGAAGCGAACGTAGGCTCCATCATCAGTCTGGCACGGCGGGTAAACGTGCGCATGCCAATCTGCGAAACGGTCCATGCGGTCCTGAAGGAAGGCACGGACCTGAACCGCGCCTTTGCCGACCTGTGGACCGATCCGATCCAGGGCGAGCCACGCAATCTGGCGATTTCGTTGCGCAACCCTGCCGAACGGGGCAACACGCGGCTGGACGGGGGGCTGGTATGACGGACGGATTTGCACAGCGGCGGTTTTTTCTCGCGACCGATCTGGACGGGACCTTTCTGGGCGGCACGGAACCGCACCGACGGGCGCTTTATGACTGGATCGAAGCGAACCGCGACAGCGTCGGGCTGATCTTCGTCAGCGGGCGCGATCCGCAGTTCATCGAACACATGTGCACCAACGAGGGGTTGCCGTGGCCCGAGTATGTCATCGGCGATGTGGGCACCACGATCGCCGCCGTGAAAGAGCGTAAGATCGCGCCGATCGCGCCGCTGGAGCGACAGATCGCCGCCACCTGGAACGACAGCGGTGCGGCGGTGCGCGAGGCCTTGCGCGATGCGCCCGGACTGGCGCTGCAACCGACCGACTTTCGCTACCGGGTGAGCTATGATTACGATCCGGATGCCTTCGATCCCACTACCACGCGGATCATCAAGGACATGGGCCACGATGTGCTGATCTCGGACAACCGGTTTCTGGACGTGCTGCCGCGCGGTGTCAGCAAGGGCCCGTCGCTGCTACGCCTGATCGACCATCTGGGCATCACGCCCTCCCGCGTGCTCGCGGCCGGCGACACGCTGAACGATTTTTCCATGCTGGTGGCCGGTACGCCCGCCGTCGCCGTCGGCGGCTCCGAGGCGGGGCTGCTGGCGCAATTGCCCGAGGCCGACCACATCTTCCGCGCGGCCCTGATCGGAGCGGCGGGCATTGTCGAGGCGATGGACCACATGGACCTGCACCCCGCCGCAAAGGAGATCCTCCATGTCGTCTGATCTGGTCATTGTCTATCACCGTCAACCCTACGAAGAAGCCATCGTGGACGGCAAGACCGTCCTGCGCGAAAACAAGAGCCCCAATGGGATCGTGCCAACGCTGAAAAGCTTTTTCGGCACCGCAAAGCACGCCACATGGGTGGCCTGGAAACTGGCCGAAGACCCTGCGAACCCGGAATTCGACAAGGTGGTGGAGATCAACGATGCCCACGGCAATTATACCGTGTCGCGCCTGCCGCTGACCGAAGCACAGGTCAAGAGTTTCTACCACGTCTCCTCGAAAGAGGCGTTCTGGCCGATCCTTCACGGCTTCAAGGAAAAGTTCAATTACGACCCCGTGGACTGGCCGACCTTCCGCGAGGTGAACTGGGCCTTTGCCGAAGCCGCCGCGCGCGAGGCCGCCAAGGGCGCGCGGGTGTGGATCCACGACTACAATCTGTGGATGGTGCCAGGTTACCTGCGCCAGCTGCGCTCGGACGTGAAGATTTCGTTCTTTCACCACACGCCGTTTCCGTCGGCGGACATCTTCAATGTCCTGCCGTGGCGGCGCGAGATCGTGCAAAGCCTGCTGGCCTGCGACATCATCGGCTTTCACATCCCGCGCTATGCGTCCAATTTCGTCAGTGTGGCAAACAGCCTGTTCGACCTGGACGCCATCGAGCGCGCGAGGGTCGGCAGCGATCTGGTATCCGATGGAACCGCCCTGAGTGAACGCAGTGTGCCCACGCGCATCACCTTCGAGGGGCGCGATATCGCGATCAGCGCGGCCAGCGTGGGCGTGCATGCCGACTATATTGCCAGCCGC
>JBFFQZ010000355.1:0-2536 GCA_041573235.1 Sulfitobacter sp.
GGCGATCCGACTGCAGCGCCCGATCGTGATGTTTCCCAGCACCTTCGCTCCGGCCCCGATCAACACGCCATCGCCAATCTTGGGATGCCGGTCCTCTTCTTCCTTGCCCGTTCCGCCCAGCGTCACTGAATGCAGCATCGACACATTATCGCCGACCACAGCCGTTTCACCGATGACAACGGAATGGGCATGGTCGATCATGATGCCCTTGCCGATGCGCGCGGCCGGATGAATGTCCACGCCGAATATCTCCGACACCCGCATTTGAAAGAAATACGCAAGGTCGTATTTTCCGATGCCCCACAGGTGATGCGCCACGCGGTAGGCCTGAACCGCCTGGTAGCCCTTGAAGTACAGGATCGGCTGCAACAGACGATGACAGGCCGGATCGCGCTCAAAGATTGCCACCAGATCAGCGCGCGCCGCTTCCACCAGTCCGGGGTCCGCGGCATAGGTCTGCTCGACCACTTCCCGCACCACCATCACGGACATCTCATTCGACGCCAACTTGGCCGCTACACGGTAGGACAATGCCTTCTCGAGCGACGCGTGATGCAGGACAGTTGCGTGGACAAAGCCGCCTATCAGCGGTTCGTCCGCAACGGCTTGCTGCGCGTCTCTCGTGATCTGATCCCAGACCGGGTCAACTGGGGTAATCTTGCTGTGAGGGGTGGGCATGACGGAAGCTCCTTCGATCAGGATGTCCCCCTCTATTTAGCATATTTTATGCGAACGCAAACCCGTCAGCGCCCGGCCTGCGCCAAATTTCCGTGATCTCGGCGCTCCAGTGCCTCGAGCACCAACAGGTAGCACCGCCGTAAGTCTGCGCTGCCCGGCAGCCCATAAGGCGCCTGCGGATGGGCCTGCGCCGCAGCCCTCAGGCTACCGTCTCCCCAAGCGGGATGTATGCTCGAAAAATGTCTGACATATTTGTCCGCCACATGGGCGCGCCACAGGAGCGTTCCGACAAACGCCAGGCGTGCGTCTTCCGGCACGACCTGCACCGCGCGCGCGGCGTGGTGCAGGTCCATCAGCCCGACCCGGCGCATCAGGAGATGATCTCGACCTGTCCGAACAGGCCCGCCCCATAGACCGCCGAGATCTGCGCAACCGCGATCTCGTAACGGCCCGTGACCCCGTCCGCCGCCTGTTGTGCCGCGCTATAGACATAGCCGGGCGCGGACAACGCCACCTCATGCACCGTCACACCATTGTGGATGACGCGGAGCAGATAAGCCTCGGTCTCTTCGCCGAGTGGCACTTCCGGGACCTCCCAATCATCCCCGTCGGTCCGAGTCCGGCGGATCCAACTGAGGTTGATCGCACTGTCCCCCCCGCGCACAGCGCGCAGGTGCGCAGGTGCATAGGGGCGCAATCCATTTCCATCAAAGGCGCGCTGCAATTCGCGATAGGATGGATCATCCACCGACCGGCGCGCAGGGCCGATGCGATAGTATTGCGCAACCCGCCGCAGGTTGCGCCCCAGCTCGATCTGCAACGGCACGCCGTTGAGCAGCACGAACTGCGACCCTGCAGGCCAAACCTCCGGCATCAATCCGTCCGACCCCGCCTGTCCGCGCAGGCGCGCGATCAGCAGATAGGTGTCGGGGGCCAAAAGTTCAGCTTTCTGGAACTGAAACACCTCCCAATTGTCCGAACTACCGTCTCCGATCGCGGCGAGATTGGCGCCGCTCAGCAGCGCTTCACGGGTCACGGATTCAAGCCGTCCTGAAATCAACCGCACCTCCAGCGCATCGCCGTGATCTGTCACGCCCGGGCGGGCGCATGTCATCGCAGAGCGTGTAACCCCGATTGTGGACCTGATGGGAAGGATCGTATTGAGGCCAAAATTCTGGTCGGTCTGACTGCTATAGAGGGCCACGCTGCCCGGCCAGGGATTGGCGCTTGCAGCTATGTAGGGCGCAAACGGGGTTTCATCTCCGCGCAGAAGCGGCAAATCAAGAAACAGCGGATGTACAGGCACAGGCGACACAAAGGGACGAATGCTCACCTGATCATCTTCAATGGGAGAGGTTTCATAAACCTCCGGATCGATCCGCACTGCTTCGACCTGCTGGAATTCCGCCTGATCGACCCGGTCGATTCGATAGAGCGCAGAGCCCTCGCCCTGATCTGCGGGAAGCGATACCACATCGCCCGCCCGCACGGGCAGACGCGACGGCGGCAGCGCAAACTGCACGCTATCCCGCGCGATACGCGCCTCGTTCAGCCAGCGTTCCGCCACCTGACGCCCTTCCGAGCGGGTCAGCACCATCGTGAATTCGGTCGCGGCAACAGCGTGTGTCTGCTCATCGGGCAACACCGCCTCTTCCGAAATCACGTCAAAGCTTGCGTCGGCCTGTATGAAACGCACCCGCACGCGTCCCGACAGCGCGGCTTCGGCCTCGCGCACCTGGACCACCACGCCGTCCAGATCACCGCTTACCGCAAAGCATTCGGGATCCAGAGCCGTCTCGGACAGGCCGTCGCGCATGCGGAATTTCAACACACCGTCACGTTCGATCGCATCGAACCC
>JBFFQZ010000356.1:0-2467 GCA_041573235.1 Sulfitobacter sp.
AAAGACGCAAGTACGGGGCATTTGCCGTCTGATGCCCCGCACCGCCTGGCTACTCTGCGGGCTGAGCAGACACACTGCCCCCGGCCATCCCGCTTTCGCGCATGCCACCAACGCCGAACCGCAATACCACAAAGCCAAACAGCGCCATCGACAGAACAGCCAGGACAGAGCCAAGCTGTGCGAGTGCGGCGGTCTGGCCATTGATGGCCAGTGCGATGCCGGGTGTCAGCACAAGGACGGTCGCGGTGTTGAGCACGAGGTGAGCGCCTGCCAACCGGCTGCGGCTGGCGCGAGGGGTCAGCGCATAATAGGTTCCGAAAACCGACATCATCACAAAGCCGATGAGGTTGAGATGCCCATGCGCGGGTGACAGGGTATGGTCATGGGTGGCGGACATCTGGATGCCCCATATCATACCGCAAAGCGCGAAGAATGCGGCCGCAGCAAAGAACAGCTTGGGGATGTTTGTCATTTGATGATCTCCATGTTTTGAGGACCCGATGGAGGGCCTTTAAGGGTCATTTGATGGGGTGCGGCGATGCGCGTCGCCTCCACCAGTCTTCGGAAAACAAAGGCGTCTGCGATGTACAAAAAGCCTAGCGGCACGAACGGCATATGAAAAATAAATTGATTATATTATATCTATTAACATGGCGAATTTGAAAACTTTCGATCTCAACTTGCTCCGCGTCCTCGACGCCTTACTGGAAGATCACTCGACCGTCCGTGCCGCCGACCGTCTGGGGCTATCCCAGCCTGCTGTATCGGCGGCCCTCGGACGCCTCAGGGTCGCCTTGGGAGACGAGCTGTTTTTCCGCAGAGGAAGGGCGCTCGAAGCTACGCAATATGCCTTGAGCGTGAAAAACGAACTGCGGCAAACCCTTGAGCGCATCGAGGCCTTGGTCGAAGGGCCGGGCGGTTTCGATCCGGCCACCTCGGACGCGAGTTTTCGGATATCCGGGAGCGACTTCTTCGCCGAACTGCTGATGCCGAAACTCGGCGAGCGGCTTCAGGATCTGGCCCCCGGAATGCGGGTGCATCTGGTGAATCTGGTGCCTGACAGCTATGTCGATACGCTGGAACTTTATGACGTCGATCTTGCCCTGATCCCAACGACCGACTTGCCCGGTTGGGTCGAGAGCCGCCCGGTTTGCCGATCAGGTTTCTCTGTTGTCGCACGCAAGGACCACCCGCGCCTCAGGCGCGAAGGGATTTCCAGCGGCGACGTCGTACCACTCGATCTTTTCTGTGACCTGGGCCATGTCCTGTTTTCCCCCGACGGCAACAACAAAGCGATGGGCGATGCGGCCTTGCTCAAGGTCGGTCGCGAACGCCGTGTCATCATGACGATGCCGATCTTCTCGGGGGTCTATCGCGCCGTCGCCGGATCGGATCTAATTGCGCTTCTACCTACTGCCCTGGCGCACCATGTGGCCGAGGCCGCGGGCCTCGACATCTTCCGCGCCCCGATGCCGGTTCCCACCGTGCAGCTTTGTATGGTTTGGCATCGGCGCTCCTCTGCAAGCGCAGAGCACGTGTGGTTGCGGGAACAGATAGCCGATTTGCTGCTTCCCCTTGATGACGAACATTAACCGGCATGTCTTGCCCTTCGACCGCCTGAGGCATCCCTTGGGACGCCCCGAACCGCTGAGCGTTCAGCCGAGAGGGGCAGCAAAGTCCGGATTGCCGTGCAAAACGTCGACGGCTGCCAATTTCGTCACGGTTTCGGAAAATGATCCCCGCGCGGGTGCCTCGGCAAACAGGTCCGATTTGAACGGTGAGCGGCGCCTTTTGACATGGGTCAACCCGGAAATCTTTCAGTGCATCCGGAATTGCCGATGGACAAGGTTACTGGAACGACAATTTGTCAGCTTGGTACGGCCGCGTCCTCACGCCAGGCGGGCAGCCGGATAACAGCCTTCGTGCCATCCGGAAAAGCATCCAGGGAAAACTCACCGCCGTGAAGCTCCACGATCTTGGAGGTCAGCGGAAGGCCCAGGCCCAGACCGCCGCGGGTGTCTCTGTTTCTGATGTTGCCACCGACGACAAACGGCTGGTGCCGCGCGCGATTGGCGATTTTCTCGTCCAACTCCCCGTCATCGGTGATCTGAAGCTCGATGTTGCCAGCCTGATCCCTGAAGCACCCGACCTTGATGTCATCGCCCCCATGCCTGAACGCATTGATGGCGAGGTTGTTCAGGGCAAGTTCTATCTGGTCCCGGTCAATATATGCCGAGAGCGGAACTGTGTCGTCGCAAAGGGCAATCGACTTGATCGAACCGTCTTCGCCCGGAATGGATAGATCGGCAACGTTCGCAACAATCTCTCCCAAATCGCAGATCTTCTCGTTCAGCCTGAGCTCTCCGGTTGAGACGTCGGCGAACTTGATTGAGCCTCCCCCTTTGAAGTGGTCCGCCCCTCTAGTTAAGAAAGCGGAGGACCAGAGATGGCTATTAAGAGACCCAAG
>JBFFQZ010000357.1:0-2430 GCA_041573235.1 Sulfitobacter sp.
CACCGAGTGGGAGGGGAAATCCCTCGAAGAGATCATCGTTGGCACGTACATCAAAACAGCTGTTGCGCAGAACGGTATCTTCAACAACATCAGCCAGCTTTGGAACCACAACCAGTTCTGGGAAATGATGGGGCCGGGCGACAGCGCGATGCCGGGCGAGCTGGAAAAGGCATTGGTCGAAAGCTTTGGCTCGGTTGATGCGTTCAAGGATGCCTTCAAGGCGGCAGGCGCGGGTCAGTTCGGTTCCGGCTGGGCGTGGCTGGTCAAGGATGCGGACGGCAGCCTGAAAGTGACCAAGACCGAGAATGGCGTGAACCCGCTGTGCTTTGGTCAGACCGCGCTGTTGGGCTGCGACGTGTGGGAGCATTCCTACTACATCGACTTCCGCAACGCGCGCCCCGACTACCTGTCGAACTTCCTCGACAAGCTGGTGAATTGGGAAAACGTCGCCTCACGCATGTGATCGCACGGATAGTGGCATCAGAAACGCCCCGCAAGCATATGCTTGCGGGGCGTTTTTCTTGAAAGATGGGGGCGGGTGATCAGCCCAGGATACGTGCCAACCCGGTCAGTGCGGCAGGGCCGTCTTCGACCCAGGTCAGGAACTCCAGCAGGCTCTTGTCGGCAAAGCCGCGGTCCGTTACGTGGTCCATCAGTTGCTTTAACGGATCCCAGTAGCCATTTGTATTCACGAT
This sequence comes from Sulfitobacter sp., assembly GCA_041573235.1. Lineage (GTDB taxonomy): Bacteria > Pseudomonadota > Alphaproteobacteria > Rhodobacterales > Rhodobacteraceae > Sulfitobacter. The sequence continues at coordinate 696 of JBFFQZ010000357.1, forward strand.
GAAAATGGGCTTCTCATGCAGGCCCAGCTGGCGCCAGGTCAGAACCTCGAACAATTCGTCAAGCGATCCCGCGCCGCCGGGCAGTACGACGACCGCATCGCAGTTCATGAACATCACTTTCTTGCGCTCGTGCATGGTCTCGGTCACGATAAATCTGGTCAGATCGGTCTTGCCGACTTCGAAATCGACCAGGTGCTTGGGGATCACGCCGAAGGTGTCGCCGCCCGCCGCCTGTGCTGCATTGGCGACGTAGCCCATCAGGCCCACATCCCCCGCGCCATAGACCAACCGCCAGCCCTTTGTGGCAATCCCCGTGCCAAGCGCCTGCGCGTCTGCGGTAAAGGCCGGATCGTCTCCCGGACGGGAGCCGCAGAAGACGCAAATGGATCTGGCGGTCATGGAACGCTCCTTTGGGGAAATAGTGTGATTTTCGGACAGGTATTTTGACCCTTGTTATCGTCTCCGCTACAAAGGCTCAATCGGTACCGTTGGCGGTACATACAAGGATACCTGAAATGACGAAAATGCGGGCCGGTCTCGGCGGAAATACGGGCGCTGTGCTTGCCGGGGCGGCAATGGCCGTGCTGCTTGCCCTGGGCGGCTACATCGGGTTCGGGGCGATGCGCCAGCCTGCTGTTCGTCCTCAGGAGGCGGTCGATGTCACCCCACCGGCCAAAGATGCGCCCCTGACGCAGCAGCGGGCCGCATCCGTGGACGAGCCGACACAGGACGCCGACGCCGCGATCCGGGATACCGCACCGTCAGCGTCGGCCGCCAAGGCGCCGAGCTTTGACGAATTGCGCCGGGACCCCGACGGAACCACCGTCATCGCAGGGCGCGCCGCTCCGCACAGCGAGGTCAGTATACTGGTGGATGGCAAGGAGGTGGCAAGGGCCACCACCGACAGCGCAGGCGGTTTCGCCGCGCTCACCTCGCTGCCTGCCAAGCCCGGTGCGCAGATCGTGACCCTCGAGGCGAAGGATGGAGAGGACACCGTCGGTTCGCTGGATGAAATCATTCTGGCACCGACCGCAGCGGTCGAAGAGACGACCGTTGCCGAACTGACGCCTGACCCCGCTGCTGAACCGATCGAGCCCACGCCCGGGCCGGTCGCGGAAGAGGTCGTGGAAAACACCCCGAGTGAACAGTCCGACACGGCCGCGATTGCGCAGGTGTCGCAGGAGCCGTCCATTGCAATCGCTTCCGCTGACGGTGAGGCGACGCCAGAGGATGATGCGTTGGAACAGGAAACCACGCCTGAGCCCGCTCCGCTTGCTGCACTGCCGCCGACGGCCCCCGAAACCGCCGATGTCGCGGTGCCATCACCGGACCCTGCACCATCGGCCCCGGAGCAGGCCCCGCGGATCGCCGTGTTGAAGTCCGATGCGCAGGGCGTCAGCCTGCTGCAACCGGCGCGGCCGGAGGCGATGTCGCGGGTGGCGCTGGATACGATCGGCTATTCAGATGCGGGCAATGTGCAACTGTCCGGCCGCGCCCAAACGCAGGCCGTAGAGGTGCGGATCTATCTCGACAACCGCGCGGTGATCAGCTTGCCGGTCGGCGCCGGTGGGCGCTGGCGCGCCGATCTGCCGGGTGTGGATGAAGGGATCTATACCCTGCGGGTCGATGAGGTGACCGCTGAGGGCGCCGTGAGCAGCCGCATCGAGACGCCGTTCAAACGCGAATCGGCCGAAACGCTTGCACAGGCCAGCGCCCAGAGCGAGGGGCCGATTTC
>JBFFQZ010000358.1:0-2411 GCA_041573235.1 Sulfitobacter sp.
GCGACACCGCCGACGCTGCATTCATACGGGCCCACCGCGACCACGGCGCTGGTCCAACACCTCAGCCGCATGGCATCCGAAGTCATCGTCAAAGTCCCCGACAGCGCCGGTTCCGCGGGCAACATCAAGCTGCAGCATGATACCATCGCGGGCCGGGACACCACACAGCTGCAAGATTTTCTGCTCGATGCGCTGCATGCGGTCGGCTGGCACGATCAATACCCGCTGTTGGTTGGCCTTTGGGATGAAGACGTCCTGTGCAGCCCCTCCGTACAGCTCTGGATTCCTTTGGTCGGCGATGGTCCGCCCGTCTCGGAAGGTGTGTTCGAACAGGCGGTCCTCGGCGAAGAGGCCGCATTCGTCGGCGCGACCAGATCCACCTTGCCGGACGCGTTTCAGCGTCAACTGGTCCGCGAGGCCGTCAGGATCGCGACGGTCCTACAGCAGATCGGCTATTACGGAAGGTGCAGCCTCGACGCGGTGATCTGCGGAAACGGGACGGACAAGGACGTCATTCACTGGATCGAATGCAACGGCAGATGGGGCGGCGTGTCCATTCCCCTGACGCTCACGAAATCGCTGCTGGGCACGGTGCCCGACGGGTTCAGGATCATTCAGCAAAAGCTGCGCGAGAGCAAACTGAGCACACAGCACCTGCTCGACCACATTGACGGATTGCATGTGGGCCGGAAAAACCGTGCGGAACGGCTGATCCTGCTGTCGCCCGCACCCTCGGCGACGGGCACATCGCTCAACCTGCTGGCATTGGCCGAGACCGCCGCCGCCGCGGATGCCATCGTCACGAAAGCGGTCCAGAGGATCAAGTCAACGGCTGGCGCAGGTGGCTGACGCCAACCCGGCCGCCGGACGACCTGACACAGCGTGATCACACGTCGAAAAAGACCGTTTCCCCATCTCCCTGAAGACGGATGTCATGGTGATAGCCCGCCTGCGTCTTGCGCGCGACGAGCGTGGCTGCGCGGTCGCCCGCCAGTTGATAGACCGCGTCGCGCGCGTTCTGCGCCGCCTCGTCTTCGAAATAGATGCGCGTCGTCAGGCCCAGGTTGATGCCGCGCGCGGTGATCCAGACCAGGATATGGGGCGCCTGGCCATCGACCGCACCGGGCCTGAGCGTTTCGAACTGCACAAGGCCCGTGTCGCTGTCCGTGGCGCCCCGGCCCCAGTTGGTGAAATTCGGCGTCTGGCCGAAAGCGCCTTCGGGACCGGCCTGCCAGATTTCAACCATCGCGTCCTTGAGCGGCTGACCGTCCCCGTCGATCACCATGCAGGTCAGCGTGAGCGGCGAGGCCGCAACGGTCCCGGTGATCATCACCGCGCCGGGGTCTTCGCCGTTGTACATGCCTTCCAGCCCTGCAAACCCGGGCACGCACCCGATGTGCACATAGGGGCCCGCCGTCTGCGAGGGGGATTCCTTCAACCTGGCCATCTATCGACCCTCCATCTGGTTTTCGAAGAGCGTCGCATCGCGCCCGCGCAGCACGATATCAAACCGATAGGCGCGGATGTCCATCGGAACAGTCGCCTCCATGTCCAGCCGCGCAACCAGTTGATCGATGGCTTTTTCGGACGGTATCGTCTTGACGATAGGACACAGAGCGATGTGCGGATCGCCCTCGAAATACATCTGGGTGATCAACCGCTGGGCAAAACCGTCGCCGAAAACCGAGAAGTGGATATGCGCCGGACGCCAGTCGTTGCCCCCGTTGGGCCAGGGATAGGGACCCGGCTGAATGGTGCGGAAGCTATAGCTGCCGTCCTCTGCCGAGATACACCGCCCGCAGCCCCCGAAATTATCGTCCAGCGGGGCAAGGTAGCCGTCGTTCTTGTGGCGGTAGCGCCCGCCCGCATTGGCCTGCCACACCTCGATCAGCTTGCCGGGGACGGGCCTGCCGTCTTCGTCCAGCAGGCGACCATGCACGAGGATGCGCGGCCCGATGGCCGATGCGCCGGGGGCGGCATAGTTCACGATAAGGTCGTGATCCAGCGCACCGAGGATGTCATGCCCGAACGCGGGTCCGGTCATCTCGGTCCGGGTGGGGTCATAGTGCAACCGCTTGTGGCGCGGCGAGCGCAGGATCGACGAGCGGTATCCGGGTGTAAGCGGCTGCGGGTGCCAATCCAGATCGCGCGGCTTGAACGGGAGATCAGTCATCTGTTTCGCCTTTCATCTCGGCCAGAGTCTGCTTGGCCAGCTTCAGCGCGTGGTTCGCACGCGGGACGCCGGCATAGATTGCAACATGCTGGAACGCCTCTTGAATGTCGCGCGGCGTGGCGCCCGTGCGAACCGTGGCCCGCACATGCATCGGGATTTCATCGAAATTCCCAAGTGCCGCCAGCAGCGCCAATGTCAGCATCGACCGTTCGCGCCGCGAAATCCCGTCGCTGGCCCA
>JBFFQZ010000359.1:0-2396 GCA_041573235.1 Sulfitobacter sp.
AGCGGCGGGATCGCCTTTTCCTTGACCAGAACGCCGTGGTTGAACTTGAGCGCGTCCACCCATTCCGTCTTGATCGACGGCTCCAGCGTCAGGTGACCGCCTTCGGAGAAATAGAGGTACAGCACCTCTTTCTCGACGCCGGTCCAGCCTTCCATCTCCGTCACTGCCCTGATCGGGTCTTCGCGGATCCACTCACCTGCCTCGTAGACGGCCTTGATGAAGGCATGCACGACCTCCGGGTATTCCTCGGCAAAGTCCTGGCGCACTACAACGCCATGCAGATAAGGAACGCCCGTTTCGGAACCGTCATAGATCTTGCGACCTGTGCCACGGAATTCCATGATCTCGGACCAGGGACAGAAATCGGAGTGTGCATCGATTTTGCCGGCTGCGATGTTTGCAGCACCTACGGCAGGGCTTTGGTTTTTCAGGACATAGTCGGTAGAGGGGATATTGTTGTCTTGCATCGCCTTGAGCAGCATGCCCCAAGCTGCGGAACCGACGGGGGTCGAAACCTCTTTGTCCGCGAGCTGGTCGATGGAGTATATGTCGCTGTCCACGGGCACGACGATGCCGTTACCAGAGCCTTTGAGGTTATAGCCCGTTCCGGCCACATAGACCGTGCGCAGGCTGTCGGTTTCCTGAAACTTCGCGCCGTTCACGATCAGGGGATAGTCGCCCATGACGCCAAAGTTCAGCTTGTTGGCCAGCATCTGGTTGGTGATGGGCCCGCCTGAGCTGTAATCGGACCAGCTGATGTCGTATTCGGCATCGGCATAGTCACCATCGGTTGGCAGGTACTTTTCCAGCAGACCCAGTTCCTTGATCACGATCCCGGCTGTGTACGTGTCAGTACACATCGACTGGTGGCCGACCGCGATCGAGATTTTCTCGGCATGTGCCATCGCCCCCAGCGGAATGAGGGCCGCAGCCAGAAGCGCTGATTTCAGTTTGGAATTAGATTGCATGTGTTCTCTCCATCGGTTGCGTGTGGTTTTTCCAGAGTTCTTGGAACAAGTATCCGCAGGAAAATGCCATTTGCGCAGCAATTTCAGAGGGCGATTTTCACTGATTGTGAAAAAGTTCAACTTTTATGCAGTTCGAGATCCATAAGTGACTTTATTAACCGCAAATAACATCCAAAAACCGATTTTGCCTGCGAATCGTGCAGTAGATAAGCCGAATTATATCAATACCTTAAGGTAAAAAATTAACGCAAAACGGCACCCTCGGAGAGTCTCCGAGAGTGCTTGTCATCAATCAGGTTTTTGTCGTTAATTCGGGTCAATCGGGTGTCATTTTCCCCAAAGCCCACCGCACATTCTTGCGCACATCCGGGTCCGGATCGTCGGCATATTTTTCGAGGTATGGCATCGTTTCGATAACGGCCATTTCGCCCAGAACGGCTGCGCATTCCTTGCGCAAATTCGGGACGGGGATATCCATCATCGGCGCGATTTCAAGAGCGGCTTCGGTCGCGTTCAACTTGCCCAGAGACCGAACTGCTTTCAGGCGCACCTGCCAGTAGTCATCCGCCAGAGCGGACCTTAGAGCAGGGATGCAGGTCGCGCTGCCCGCCTTGGCCAACGTCTCGGCGGCGGCTTCGCGTACCAGCCATTCCGGATCCTCGAGACCGGCAACCAGAGTGGCCTCAGCATGTTCGGACTTTGAAAAGCCGAGGGCGGCCAACGCCGTGCGCCGGACCTGGGTTTCCGTGTCCTTCGCCGCATCTCGCAGTGCGGGCAGGGACCCTTCGTCCTGCAGCCAGCCAATGACGCCGACCGCATCTACCCGCACGCCCGGATCGGCATGTTGGAGTGCAGCAATGGCCGGACCCATGGCCTCCGGACGGCGCAATTCCTTGATCCCGGCAAGACAGGCTTTCAGCTTGACCGTGTCGCTGTCGCCCAGATGGGGAAGGATGGCGTCACCTGCGGCAGGGTCTTTCAATTCTGTCAGGCTGACAGCGGCGGCGGCAACCACGGACGGGTCGCTATCCGTCAATGCCGAAACAAGCGCTGCAGCGGTCTCAGGACCGTCAAAATCCGTCAGAGCAAGAGCGGCTTGTTTGCGCACCCCGGCGTCTTCATCCGCAATGGCGCGCGCCAGATATGGGATGGCGGCGGGATCGGCGCTATCGGCCAATTCGATCACCGCCATAATGCGCCCACCGGGCGATGGATCGTCCAATGCTTCGGCCAGTTCTGCAATTTCATCGAAGTCTTCAAAGAGCGCGTTCATGTCAGTATCACTTCAACAAAAAGGGCAGGTTGACGGTGACGGCCCCAGTGGGGCAATCGGCCTCGCAGGGCATGCAATACCAGCATTCGTCGTATTTCATGTAAGCCGTTTGCGTTCCGTCATCGGTCGCGGCAATGCGCAACACGTCCAGCGGG
>JBFFQZ010000360.1:0-2381 GCA_041573235.1 Sulfitobacter sp.
CGTCTGCCGCGTCAGGCACCACCACTGCGACCCCATATGCGGCAAGATTCCATTGGGCATCTTGCGCTTGATCCTGAATTTGCGCTGGAGGTTCACCGCCGTATCAAACAGGAACCGCTGCCGCTTCCACGAGAACGGAAAGCGCATGGTGAACCGCTCTTCATCCAGCCCGCCGACGGTCCACGGAACATCGGCGGTTGTCGCGCTCTCGATGAAATCGGTGCGCGGACGCTCGGCAAGGTAGTCTACCAGTTCCTGAACTGGCCGTAGCGGTAAACAGGACCCCGAAGCGAGGTAGACATGGCGCACGTCGGGAAAGCTGGCGAGCATCAACTCCGATCCCGCCTGCGCCGCCGCCACAAGGCCCCACCTTCCCCACTCACACCGGTAGCGTTTGGAAAAGAGAACATTCGGGACATCCGCCAGGCAGGCAACGAAATCGTTATACGTTTTCTTCGGTACGTTGCGATCCAGATGGATGACAACCGGAACATCCGCTGCCGCCCAATGGCGTGCGACCTGTTCGGCCCTGCCCAGCGCCGTATGAACCAGCATGACGACGCCCATGGATGCGGTCATGCCCAGTTTCCCTTGGACATGAGACCGAGAATTTCAAGCTGTCGCCAGTTGATGTATTTCTCGCTCCACTTACACCAAAGCTGGGGATTTTCCTTCACCCGCTGCGCGTAGGCCTTGTACTCGACAGACCCGGCATAGTGCTGGCCGCGTTCCAGCTCTTCTGCGGCCTTTGCGCCGAATGTGTCGATGAATTTCGCGTGCAGCAGCACACCCGATGCTTTCTCACCGCCCCATTCGTCATAGACCTGGTTCAGGCCCCGCGGCAGCAGCATGTGGGTCGAGCTGACGTAGACGTATTTGCGGTCCCACTTTACCAAAGGCACCTTGTTGAGCGCCGGCGCCTTCGCGGGGGCATCGGCAAAGAAGACCCGCGCCCGCGGACCGCCCTGAATCCACAGATTGGTAAAGGCATGGTTGCGCGACATCGTGTAATTGCCACTGTCGAACCAGGACGCAATCTCGATCGGGTTCTGACCGGAGCGATAGGGCTGCTCGTCCAGACGCCCCTTGGGATACATATCCAGGAGCATCGCCGAAAAGGATTTGATCGACGACGCATCCAGCCAATCCGTCAGCGCCCTGAGCGGGCGCGTATCGCAGAATGGATAGACCAGGAATTCGTCGGGATCGACTGTCAGCGTCCAATGTCCATGGGCATATTTGCGCTGCAACCAGTTCAACCAGTCAACGCCGAACCGGGACCGCCGATAGCTGGCCCGCGTGGACCACAGCGAAACGTCAGGCTGATCGCGAAGATACTCCAGCGCACCGTCGTCGCTGTCATTGTCCACGAAAAAGAAATGGTTCACGCCTTGATCGCGATAGTACTCCAGGAAAAAAGGCAGGCGGATCTTCTCATTGCGCTGGGTGCAGAACAGCAGAATGCTGTCGGGCCGAATCTGATCGGTCCGGTCCACGACACATTTCAATTCGCGTCGCTTTCGAAATGCCCTGATCCTCCAACGCTTCCGCTGGAGTCTCAGCCGATAGGATCGAAACGCTCCCAAACACTGCCCTCACACACATGGACCGTCAGCCTCTGCGCACGGCCGTCAGATCAACCTTAAGACGGCCTTGAAGTGTTCATCCCATGAAGGACCTACGAAACCAATAACCTGACGCGTAACCCGAGGCTGCTCAGCCCAGTTGACCAGGACACTTTTCCACAAATCGTATCCAGAATCATCAATGTAAACAGCATTATCTGTAAGCACCTCGCGAAATGTCTCTAAATTGCTGCATATGACTGGCGTGCCAAGCATCAGCGATTCGACGGCAGGCAGGCCAAAGCCTTCGGCCAGGCTGGGGAACAACATCGCCTGCGCGCCTTCGATCAGCGCCGCAAGGGCCGGATCGGTTAACCCTGATACCTCGCGCACCCGCCCCCCGGCAGCCATCGCATCCAGCCGGGCAAAGACGGCATCATTGTTCCATCCACGGCTCCCACAGATCAGCAACACCGGCGCATCTGCCCCCAGATCCTCCCATAGATCCAGCAACAGCTCGTGATTCTTGCGCGGCTCGATGGTGCCCACCGTGATGAAATACGGCTCCGTCGGCGGCAACGCCTCGGGTAGGGCCTGCGGGTCCGGAACGCTGAGCGATGTGCCCAGATGCGCAACGATCCCCTGCGGCACCGGCCCCCAGTCGCCCATCACCCGCTCTGTCTGCGCCCGCGTATCTGCCGAGTTGTAGACAATCAGATCCGCATGCGTCCGGACGCGCCGCATCTTCGCCTCGAACAGCGCCACCGTGCCCGCGCGCTGGCATTCGGGGTGTGTCAAAGGGATCACGTCATGAAC
>JBFFQZ010000361.1:0-2304 GCA_041573235.1 Sulfitobacter sp.
ACACTTTTGTCCGTGCTGCTTTACCTGACCAACAAGAAGCTTTGGGCGACCGTCAAGGGCAAGAAAAAAGCCTGAGCCGATGGCCGATAAAAATCAAGACGCCCGCCGTGGAGACACGGCGGGCGTTTTCGTTCAGCGGTGGAAGCCGACAGCAGGTTCCATATGCACAGCGCCCATCGCAGCCAGCCCTGCGCGGAGATCGTCGCTGGCGGGTCCGTAGACGGTAAGCCGCTCCGGGGCAAAGATGCCAAGGAAGCGCTCGGCAAATTTCGCGCCGAAATTGCCGAGGTGCACCATTGCGGCGGCGCTGTCGGTATAGCGCTCCAGCACGGTGCAGGCCGTCTTGTCATCGCTCATGTAGTATTCGTAGTGCAGCGCGCCCGGCTCATCCGCCTGCGTGGCGGCGACCATTTCCTGTATCAGAGGCATGACGTTATCTGCCTGACCCTCCTGTATCTTCATTTCCAATACCCATTCAATAATGTCGCTCATGTCAGTCCTCCTAAAAAGGAGAACCGTAGCACAATGATTTGGCTAAAGAGAGCACTGTCTTGACCGGGTGAAGCAAGAGCACCCTCCGTATGGGCTAACGCCGGAGGGTGCTCCTATGTGGCATGTCACTTGGAAGAGGATAGACAGCCAGATCCTGAAAATTGCCTTAATTAAATAGGTCAGAAGGCGCGAAGGCAGTGCCTTCTTGCTCCGGTCCGAAAGACTTAGCCCTTCTCGCCGCGTGTCTGACCTTGGTCCGTTCTATGCTGCCGCGGGAAACCCAGAAAATACCGGGCCACTTTGTTCCCCGCAGCGCTGTCTTCAATGAATCGATTTTGCTTCAGGGTGCGGCGGCTGTCTGTGAAGTGGATCACAGAAGGTTAACGAATTTAACTTTCTGATAAATTCTTTAACAAGGCGGGATCGAGGACGGTAAGTGTTCCGCGGCCCAAATGGACGATGCCGTTTCGTTTCCAGGCGGAAAGTGTTTTTGAAACCGTTTCGCGGCTGACGCCCACGAATGTTGCCAATTCTGCGTGTGACATGCGCAACTCGGCATTGGATGGGCCCGCCAGGTGAAGGATCATCCGGGCCAGTCGCGTCGTCACGTCCATGAACACCTGGTCGTTGTATTGCGCCGCCATCCAGCGCATGCGTCGGCCTGCCAGTTCCATCATGTCCACGGCCAGTTCGGGGTTTGTCCGAACCGCCCTGAGCATGTCGGCGTTCTTGACGCCCCAAACTTCGGAAAGGCGCCGCGCGGTGACGCTGGCCGTGCGGGGTCCGGGCGAAAAAAGCGCGATCTCTCCCAGAAGTTCGCCCTGTTTCATCACATCAAGGCTCAGCTTCTGGCCCTCGGGCGACAGCACGCTGGCTTCCAACTCTCCCGATATGATCGCATAGACCGCATCGCCCAGATCGCCCTGCTCGAACAGGACATCGCCCGGCTCAAGGTGGACCGGGGTGGCCAGCGAAGTCATCAGCTCCTGCAGCGCCGTCGATGCGGTAGAGAGAAAGCCGAACTCGCTGATCTGGGGTTTTGTCATCGCTGATCAGGCAATCAGCTGTCGGGTGTCGTGGGCGCGGATGGTCGTGTGGACGATATCGCCTTCCGCCTGCGGTGTCGAAAAGCGGACTTCTGCAAATTGGGCGGTGCGGCCCATGTGCTGGTTTTCCATCAACACCGCGTGTTCGCGACCGACCTGCTGCGACAGGTGGCGCTGCACCTGTGCAGCACCAGCCGCGCGCAGGCGTGCCGCGCGGTCCTTGATCGCGCTGCCGTTCACAGGGGGCATCCGGGCTGCGGGTGTCCCTTCGCGGGCGGAATAGGGAAAGACGTGCATCCAGGTCAGATCACATTCTTCAATCAGTCTGAGCGAGTTTTCGAACATCGCTTCGGTTTCGGTCGGGAAGCCGGCGATGATGTCGGCGCCAAATGTCATTTCCGGCCGCAGCTTGCGCGCGGTTTCGCAAAAGGCGATCGCATCGTCACGCAGGTGGCGGCGCTTCATCCGCTTGAGGATCAGATCATCGCCGTGCTGCAACGACAGATGCAGGTGCGGCATGAGGCGCTGTTCAGTCGCGATGGCCTGCAACAGGTTCTCGTCCACCTCGATCGAATCGATCGAACTGATCCTGAGCCGTTGCAGGTCGGGCACCAGTTTGAGAATCCGCATTACCAGATCGCCCAGCCTTGGGGCCGCAGGAAGGTCGGCACCCCAGCTGGTCAGGTCGACACCGGTCAGGACGACTTCGTTGAAGCCCTTTCCGACAAGCCGCTTGATCTGTTCGACCACCACACCTGCGGGGACC
>JBFFQZ010000362.1:0-2281 GCA_041573235.1 Sulfitobacter sp.
AGCCGATCTCAGGATGGGCATGAAGATCGCGAAAGATCGCGTTCAGCTCATCCGTGCTCTCGGCAATAACGGGAAGGATGTTCATTGAGGGCTCCGTGGTAAGGTGGGATTCATCCCACCTTACGTCCCCTCGTCACAAGGCGGTAGGCTCGTGTCGAACTCCGTTCCGCTCAGATCAGACCGGCATGCGCCAGTGCCGCATCAATAAGCACCTGTGTCTCATCGCTCAGCCCCGTCAGCGGCAGACGCACTTCGGCGGTGCACAGGTCCAGCTTCGACATGGCGTATTTCGCCCCGACCAGACCCGGCTCGGCAAAGATCGCCTTGTGCAGCGGCATCAGCCTGTCCTGAATTTCAAGCGCCTTTGCAAAATCACCGTCAGCACAGGCCGCCTGCATCTGCGCCAGCAACCGCGGCGCCACGTTAGCCGTGACCGAGATGCAGCCCACGCCGCCCTGCGCATTGAACCCATGCGCCATCGCGTCCTCGCCGGAAAGCTGAATGAAATCCGGTCCACATGCCAACCTCGTGTCGCTTACTCGCGACAGATCTCCCGTGGCGTCCTTGACGCCCACGATGCGTTCCAGCTTGGCCAGCTCCGCCATCGTCGCAGGTGTCATGTCAACGACCGACCGTCCGGGGATGTTGTAGATGATGATCGGCAGCGTGCAGCAGTCATGGACAGCGGTATAATGCGCGATCAGCCCACGCTGCGTCGGCTTGTTGTAATAAGGCGTCACCACGAGGATCGCATCCGCGCCGACAGCCTCGGCGTGCTGGGCGAACCGGATGCTCTCGAGCGTATTGTTCGACCCTGCACCGGCGATCACCGGCACCCGGCCTGCGGTGGCCTTGACCACCTCATGCACCACCGTCTCATGCTCTTCGTGAGTCAGCGTTGGCGATTCTCCGGTCGTGCCCACAGGAACGAACCCATTCGAGCCTTCGCCGATATGCCACTCCACGAGTTTCTTCAGCGTCTCGATGTCCAGCGCGCCGTTGTGAAACGGCGTGACGAGGGCAGGCATGGAACCTGAAAACATGTGCACGCTCCTTTTTGTGCTGGCGGCCCGAGAGACCGTCCGATGGAGGGAACCCGACGATTCCGCAAAGACAAGGCGCCACACAGGATCCGTTGAATTGAACCGCTGGCGCGTTAGGTTATGCTGCAAGCCTGTACCTTCTCGGAGATAGGAAATGCAAGCCATGACGCGTCATCTGACCGCCCTGCTGCTCGTCTGTGCCATGGCCCTGCCCGCCTCCGCAGAGCGACCCCGGCCGCTCGGCTGGGCACTAGACGCCATGCGCGGCGGTGACTTTGACGCCGCCGAACGCATCGCGGAACGCGACGGCAAAGTCGCGCGCGATGTCATCCTCTGGCACCGCCTGCGCGCCGCCCAGGGCAGCCATGACGAGATCACCGATTTTCTGCGCCGCCGACCGGACTGGCCCGGCGAAAGCTACCTGCGGCGGCGCTCTGAACCTGTCATCATCGAACAGGACGACGAGGCGATCATCGCCTTTTTCGACGGGCGCGACCCGCAGACCCCCACCGGGATTCTGGCACACGCCAACGCACTGATCGCCAAGGGGCTGACCGGTCCGGCACAGGCAAACCTGGTTCTGGCCTGGCGCACCATGCCGATGACCGCAACCGAGCAGGGCGCGTTCCTTGCCGATCACGCGGCGCTTTTGAAGCCGCACCATGATGCCCGGCTGGACGCGATGGTCTGGCGGCGCGAATACGATGCCGCGCGGCAGATGTACACGCTGGCCAGCACCCCCGCAGAACGGGCCGCCGAAGCGCGCATCGCATTCTACCGCCGCACGTCCGCTGCGCCGGATATCTATGAAAAACTCCCCGAGCCTTTGCAACGCACCGGCGGTGTCAACCACGCGCGCTTTGAATGGCGCATCCGAAAGAACCGAATCGACGACGCCAAGGAACTGCTGCTCGAAGCCTCCAGCAGCGTCGAAACGCTTGGCTCCCCTGCCGCCTGGAGCAACCGCCGACGTGCACTGGCCCGCGACGAGATGCGCGCGGGCGACCCCGAGCGCGCCTATGCCATGGCCGCGCGGCATTTCCTGACCGAAGGATCGGACTATGCCGATCTGGAATGGCTCGCGGGCTATATCGCGCTGCGGTTCCTCAAGGATCCCCTGCGGGCCCAGTCGCATTTCCTGAACCACGACGCGGCAGTCGACTCGCCGATCAGCCGGGGCCGCGCGGGGTACTGGCAGGGCCGCGCGCTCGAAGCCCGCGTTCGTCGCGGCGCGCGCC
>JBFFQZ010000363.1:0-2174 GCA_041573235.1 Sulfitobacter sp.
CGCGGGGGTGCCGAAGGGTTCGACGATCCGCACCCGTGTCACCGCGTGGCGGCCGCCCTCGAACAGCACCGCCTGGCGCTGCCGATCGGTCTTGTGCCGGGCCAGGTGGGTGGTGATCTTCATGATGTTGCCGGGCTCGAAGCTGACGCCGCGCACCCCGCGCAGGCGCGGATCGTAGGCATCCGGCACGCCATAGCAGACCGCCTTGTAATAGCGTTCGACCGTGTGCTTTTCGAACTGTTCGGCCAGCCCGTGATGGGCGCGGTCGGATTTCGCCACCACCAGGATGCCGCTGGTGTCCTTGTCGATACGGTGCACGATGCCGGGGCGCTTGGCGCCGCCGACGCCCGAAAGGGTATCGCCGCAATGATGCAGCAAAGCGTTGACCAGCGTGCCGCCGGGCGTGCCCGGCGCCGGATGCACCACCATGCCCACTGGCTTGTTCACCACGATCAGGTCGTCATCCTCATAGATCACGTCGAGCGGGATATCCTCGGGGCCGATATGGCTTTCCTCGGCCTGCGGCACGGTGATTTCGATCACGTCGCCCTCGGCCACCTTGGCCTTGGGGTCGGTCACGGGCGCGTCGCCGCGCGTCACCTGACCGTCGGCGATCAGCCGGGCCAGACGGGTGCGCGACAGCGACGCTTCGGCTGGCACATCGCGCGAAAGCGCCTTATCAAGGCGGGCGGGCGGATCGGCCTGGATCGTGACAGTGAGGCGCGTGGACGACATGGATGAAACCCCTGAACCGGAATTGCCGGCGAACCTGAAATTCCTGCGCCTGCTGGTGACGGTGCTGGCCGGAACGATGATTGTGGGCCTTCTAGTGATCATCACGCTGATTGTCATCCGCTTCCGGGACAAAAGCACCGATTTTCCCGAAGCGATCACCCTGCCCGACGGGACGCAGGCGCAGGCCTTCACCCAGACCAAGCTGTGGTACGCGGTGGTGACTGGCGACGACCGCATCCTGGTGTTCAGCCGCGAGACCGGAACGCTGGTTCAGGAGATCGAGATTCGGAGCGAGGACTAATTCCTCCACCAGGGGCAAATTGGAAACCGCTCACTGCCTGAGTTATCAGGTGCGACATCTAGATTGAGCCAATGCCGGACCAAGGCCCAGCAAACAGAGCGGGCCGATCGAAACCGAAATCGCCTCTTCATTGCTACTGCTGGATCGACTCGAGGTAGTAGACCAGAGACAGCATGCGCCCACGCGCGACCATCTCGGCGGTCTCTCCACGCTGGCTGGTTGCCGAGGCCTGGAAGCGGTCCCCCCAGATCGGCATGTCATCCCCATGAACGGGGATCAAATTTCGCCTGTCGATCATGAAAAGCGTGTATTCGAAAGGGAATGTCCCCTTGTTCCGGGCGGCAAGGCCAGTCAGGTCCGGCGTTGCCACGTTCAGAACCGCTGCGACCGGCCCATCGCCTTTCGCTGACTCGCCATGACATCCCGCGCAAGCGATCATGTATTCCTTTTCACCCGCGCTATCCGCCGCAACGGAGTGCACCCCGAGCAAGCTGGCAAGAAGAGCCGACACAAAGGCAGTCGTTTTCATTGCAATATCCTCCACCCTTAAAAATCGTTGCCTTTTAATGCTGGAAAAATTCTAACATCGTCGCTTCGCGAGCTTTTTGACCTGCATCAAGCAGCGATTTCATGGGTGAGGTCGATTTTCGCAAGCGCTCCGGCAAGAACCGCGTTGTCCGTAAAAGCTGCTGTCAGAGCATACCGCAGCGAATAGCCGGTTAGAGCCCATCTCCCCTTTCCAATATTTTTGGAATGTGGGTTTATGACGCAAAATTCTGGAGCCCCTCGATGAAAAACGTAACGCTTATCTTCGGTGAATCTGGTCAAACGATAATGAATAATCTGTCTACTCTCGTTGACGAATTTAGAGGTGGCGACATTGTTTACAATTGTTGGAGCGAAAGTGAATTTCGGGATGTGGCACTCAAAGACATGGATCGAGCGGGCATTCAGTACTGGAGAGAAATTTTGGACCGAGCGCACTTTGCGAGCGCAACCTCGATCATCAGAACAGTTAACTGGGTAAGGGCAATCGATTCTGCTTATGAAGACAATAACTTTCTGTCCTTTATGTCATCAGTGCGCGCGCTCACAGAGTTTTCTGGAGACGCAATCCATTCCCTAAATCAGGTGCCGC
>JBFFQZ010000364.1:0-2131 GCA_041573235.1 Sulfitobacter sp.
CCCCTGCAAGGGTCTGCGCATCCGCGCCGAAATCCCATATTTCAACGCGCGCAAACCCTCTTGACGCGCGGCAGCGCCGGGCTTACGTCAAGCACATTGGTGCGCGGGTATGGTGAAAAGGTATCACGGCAGCTTCCCAAGCTTTAGTTACGAGTTCGATTCTCGTTACCCGCTCCAAAAGCCCCCCGAACAAAATACTGCCTCCGAACCGTATCTCTGTTCGTCGGCTCACGCGGCGTCAGGTCCCTCTGGTCCAATGCGAAGTCAGACTGATCCCCGCCGGGGCGTCCGGTCAGCGAACGCATCCATACCCATACCGGTCAAGCGAAGCCGCCGCCCGATCATGACTGCGGGTGTTTGAAATCACCCGCAGTTTTAAGCTGACACGCGGCTCCGCCTTACATCTGGGCGTAGGTCTGCCAGGGCGCAAATTCCGCATCCCCGATATCCAGCTCTTCGGACCTGGTTTTCCGACCGGACGCGGTTTCAAGAATGGCATCGAAAATCCGCTTACCCGCTTCGGCCACGGTTTCGCTGCCATCCGCAATCGTGCCGCAGTTTATGTCCATATCGTCCTGCATGCGATGATACATCGCGCTGTTCGAGGCGATCTTGATCGAGGGAACAGGCTTGTTGCCATAGCACGAACCGCGGCCCGTGGTGAAACAGATCATGTTGCACCCGGATGCGACCTCTCCGGTAAGCGACACCGGATCGTATCCGGGGCTATCGACGAAAACCAACCCCTTCTCGGTGATCCTTTCGCCGTACTGATAGACGCCGGTCAAATTCGTGCTGCCGGCCTTTGCAACGGCTCCGAGCGATTTCTCAAGGATCGTGGTCAGCCCGCCCATCTTGTTGCCCGGGGTCGGGTTGTTGTTCATTTCAGATCCGTGCTTGGCCGCATAGCCTTCCCACCATTCCAGCAGATCCACCAGTTTCTGGCCAACCTCCGGCGAGGCCGCGCGATCCGTCAAAAGGTTTTCCGCCCCGTAAATCTCGGGTGTTTCAGCAAGGGCCGCCGTCCCGCCGTTTTTGACCAACAAATCGACTGCATGACCAAGAGCGGGGTTCGCGGTAATTCCGGAGTAGCCGTCGGATCCGCCACATTGCAGCGCGAGGCTCAGGTGTGAGGCATCAATCGGCTCGCGCTTTGCCTCGGCCGCCTGCGCCAAAGCGGTTTCAAGCCACAACAGGCCTTTCTCAATGGATTTGCGCGTGCCGCCCGCGCTTTGCAGCGTGTAGTAATGAAAGTTCTCGTCATCGGGCCGACCATAGGCTTCGAGCATCAGCGGGATCTGGTTTGCCTCGCAGCCAAGGCCAAGCATCAGGACCGAGGCGAAATTTGGATGTGTGGCGTACCCCCAGATGGCCCGCTGCAATTTGCGGAACGCTTCGTCATCCGTTCCGATGCAGCACCCCGCGCCGTGGACGATCGGAACGATCCCGTCAACACCGGGAAAACTGTCCAGCAGGCCCGACCGCTCCGCCTCTTTCGTCAAGAGTTTCGCAGCCGACGCCGAACAATTGACCGATGTCACGATCCCCACGTAGTTCCGGGTCCCCACCGCGCCACTGGCCCGGCGATAGCCGTCGAAACTGGCCCTTTCGGACAGGGGCAGGACGCCCGTCGGCTTTGCATGCTCACCGAAATTCTCGTTCCGGTGAAAGCTTGTCATCGCCACGTTGTGCACGTGAACATGGGTTCCGCCTGGAATGTTCTGCGTGGCGACACCGATGACGCTCCCGTATTTGATGATCTGCTGACCGGCTGCGATATCAACCAGCGCCACCTTGTGCCCCGACGGGATCTTGTCCGCGGCTGTCAGGCCGGATGACGCGAGCGATGCGCCCGTGTCGATCTGGCTCAGGGCCACGGCGATATTGTCGGTTTCGTTCAGCGTCAGGATCTGGGGGCTGGGCATGGGTCTTCACTCCTTGGTCGTGGGTGGAACTGGCGGGTTGTCTGCGCGGGTCTGTGCCTTGTGGCGCAGAAGGGCCATCAGCTTTCTGTCGCGGGCCGCCTGTGCGTCGGCTATTTCTGCGACGGGAATACGTTCTTCGAATTCGGCCCTGAGCCGATCGTCGACGATGTCGGCCCAATCGACTGCATCATAGGGGCCGATTCCGA
>JBFFQZ010000365.1:0-2079 GCA_041573235.1 Sulfitobacter sp.
CCTTACCCAAACGCCGTAAGGTGCAGGCGTCCTGCACCTCCGCGTCTGACAAGGAGAGACCAATGAGCGACAGGACGGCGACCCGTGCCAAATACATTGAGCACCGCGATGGCGTCAGCGCATGAGCGGCAAGATCATAGGAATTGTCATCCTGGTTTCCTCCCTCATCGCCGGTGCGGCGCTTTATTACCTTCAGGTATACGGCTTCTACGAAGAGGTCTCGGCCCCCGAGGGCGGCATCACGCTTGTCCCGCTCGGCACGTCAGAGCCAGCAGCGATCCCCTACGACAGCTTTCAGGCGATCGACGCTGACAGCTCCCCGATCCGTTACCGGGCCTGTTTCACCACACCCTACAGCCATGCCCTGCTGACCGAGACATTCCAGATGGCCGAAAAAGTCGCCCCCCGCAACGCGCCCGGCTGGTTTGATTGCTTCGACGCAGAGGCCATCGCCGACGAGCTTGCCGCCGGGACTGCCCTGAGCTTCCTGAGCGCCAAGAACGTCCATTTCGGCGTGGACCGCATCGTCGCAATCACCAAGGACGGGCGCGGCTACGCCTGGCATGAGCTGAACGATTGCGGCGAGAAAGCCTATGACGGCACCGTCGTCGGCGAGGAATGTCCGCCTTTGCCACCGCGCAACGGCGGCTGAAGCGACACGCCGCGGGGGCGCGGCGTCGCCTTTCAAATGAATGCGCAATTGATTGCGCAGTCTTCGCGAGCAGGCCGTGACCCACCGCCTCCCCGCGCAGCGGTGACACGGACAGCGGCTTTCCAGGCGTCACGTCCACGCAAATGCGGCCCTCCGGCAAAGCCCCCCCGACACTCAACGCCGTGCGCACATCGCTTTCATCCCGGCGCGCGGCGCGTTGGGGGTGGACCCTGTCTGCGCGGCCCGTTATCCAAGCGCCGATGCGATGCGGACGGATGACCCCGTGCCGCGAATGTGAGGTGCCGACGTGGCTGATCTGCTGATTGAACTGTTCTCCGAAGAAATTCCCGCCCGGATGCAGGCCCGTGCTGCCGAGGATCTCAAGAAACTTCTTACCAATGGTCTGGTCGAGGCTGGCCTGACCTATGCGTCTGCGGCTGCCTTTGCCACTCCGCGCCGGTTGTGCCTGACGGTCGAAGGGCTGTTGGACGCGAGCCCCCGCACCACTGAGGAACGCAAGGGTCCCAAGGCCGACGCGCCAGAAAAGGCGATCGACGGTTTCCTGCGCGGCGCCGGTCTGACCCGCGATGATCTGGAGGAGCGCGACACACCCAAGGGCAAGGTTCTTTTTGCCCGGATCACCCGCGAAGGACGCCCCGCGTCCGAGATCGTGGCCGAGGTCCTCGAGGGTGCCATCCGCAATTTCCCCTGGCCCAAATCCATGCGCTGGGGCAGTGGCACGCTGAAATGGGTGCGCCCGCTGCACAGCATCCTGTGTATCCTCGCGCGCGAGGATGGCACTGATGTCGTCCCGCTGGAGGTTGACGGCATCGTGGCGGGCAATGCCACGCGGGGCCACCGTTTCCTTGCGCCGGACACGATCACCGTCAGCAATTTCGACGACTACACCACGAAGCTCAAACGGGCCTTCGTGGTGCTGGACGCCGCCGCGCGCCGCGATGCGATCTGGCATGACGCGACGAACATGGCCTTCGCAGGCGGGTTCGAAGTGGTCGAGGACGCGGGCCTTCTGGCCGAGGTCGCCGGGCTGGTGGAATGGCCCGTCGTGCTGATGGGCCGGATCGGCGACGACTTTCTGGACCTGCCGCCGGAAGTCCTGCAAACCAGCATGCGCGAACACCAGAAATTCTTTTCCGTCCGCAACACCAAAACGGGCCGGATCGAGCGGTTCATTACCGTCGCCAACCGCGATACCGCGGATCATGGTGCCACGATCCTCGCGGGCAACGAAAAGGTGCTTAGTGCGCGGCTGGCGGATGCAAAATTCTTCTGGGACAACGACTTGCGCGTGGCAACCTCAGAGGTCGGCATGGCCGCCTGGGTCGACAACCTGAAAAACGTGACCTTCCACAACAAGCTCGGCACTCAGGCCGAACTGATCGAACGCATGGCCGTGCTGGCACGCG
>JBFFQZ010000366.1:0-1992 GCA_041573235.1 Sulfitobacter sp.
GATTTCCGCGCCGATGTCTCGGCCATCTGGCAAGTAGCAGGTTCCGACCAAGCGGTCATATGAGGTCTCGCCTGTAAGTTCGACTTTGATTACTTGGCCTTTGCAAATGCGGACCATTTCCCATTTTGATTTCTGCCCCCAGGGCTGGTCAAGTTCGGGGGCATCGATACCTGCCAAGCGTATCTTGATCTTGCTGACAACAATCGTGTCTCCATCGATTACGTAAGCTTTGCCCCGCAACTCTCTTGATGCTGGGATGTCCGGTGGCGGCGCATGGTCAACTTCCTTGGCCGGAACCGGTCGGTGAGGTGCCTGGCGTTGCGGCGGTGCCGTCTGGATCGGTTGTGTCTGATTTTCTTTTGCGGGCTTCGCTGGAGTTTCCTTGCCCGGGTGATCGGGAGGAGGGGGCGTCGGTTCAACAGGAACAGGCAAAAAATAAGGTCCGCAATGATTAGAAAAGCGGAAAAATCCATATTGGTTTTTCTAAGAGTACTAACTTCACTTCAATTAATACGCTAAGTTATCCTGATCCTGTCGATGTTTGAAAGCCTGAAACTCCGGCGTCTACCGCATCGGCCTGTCTCTCCGCTTTGTAGCTAATAGCGCCAAGGCCGCGTGCCGTGATGCCAACCCGGCCATTCCCATCCCAGCCGTAAACCGTTAGCATCGCGGCGACGCATCCGGCGCACACCCAAAGGAACCCTTTATGAAACAAGTTCCCAAGCCGACCACCGACGCCGATCTGATCCGGCAATTTCTCGATAACGGCGGCACTGTCACCAAGGGCAAGACCAAGCCGATGCCAGAGGATCTGGGGCTCAGCAACAACCAGTGGGGCAACAAGTTGACCAAAGAGGAAAAGGCCGCCCGGAAGGCCGCTCAAGAGGCGAAAGCCCCGGAGAGTTCCAAGCGGCGCTAAGTGCCGCGGGTGGGATTAGCAGGAAAATCGCCCCGCGCTGCCTGACGCGGCGTCGCCGCAGAGCGCTTTGGGCGTCTACCCCACGTTTTCCAACACTTCGATGTCATAGGCGTGCGACAGCACCAGACCGGTGGCGTCATCGCGCAGCGCGATCTCGAACCGTTCTGCCGGGCGCACGCCTCCGATAGCGGGCAGGGTGCCGCCCATCATCACGTCTCCGGGGCCAAACGGCGTGCCGGTCTCTGCTTCGAATGCCGCGATCAGATCCGCGGCCGACAGCATCGCGGCGACCGTCCCCTGCTGGTACACCACCCGCTCTCCCGCGATCACCGCATGGCTTTCGATCCTCAGCGCATCCCAATTCTCGCGTAGGTTTTCGTAAGGCCATAGGCGCGCGCCGACCGGCTTGTCGCACATCTGTTTCGAGACCGTGATGTTGTAGGCTTCGACTTCGCGGTCGGTGTGGTCCGAGCCGACGCCGATCCAAATGTCCCCGTCAATATTGAACAGCACGAACTCCACCTCTCCGGATGATCCGGCGCCGGGGGTTTGCAGCGCACCGCAGGTGGTCAGCCGCGTGACGGAGTTGCGATAGAACACGGGCGTCGTGGCGGGGCGGGTAATCCCCAACGCTTCAAGCTCGGCCATGTGATGTTCCATCGCGGCAGTGTCGCGTCCGGTCCAGCCTGCCACGATAAACCGCCGGGGTGCAAAGCTGGTGTCACGCTCGGACGTGCCATCGTCAAGAACCAGTGCCAAGGTATGCGTCTGTGCCATTCTGTTTCGCCTTTGTCTGAAGGAGGTGCATGCAACGGCCCTCCGGGATAGGCCGACATCATAAGACGTCGGCAGCAAAGAACCAGCCGTGTCACGTCCCGCGAGGGGGATGCCCTCGACAGGCAGGGGCCGACTGTGCCACCCTTCCCGCCATGCGCCTTGCCCCCCTTGTCCTGACCGCCGTTCTGGCGACACCGTCACTCGCCAGCGAAACCTGCACGGATGACGCGATGATCGTCTTTGACGGCTCCGGCTCGATGTCCGAGATGGGGTTCAACGACCTGAGCGAGCCGCGC
>JBFFQZ010000367.1:0-1801 GCA_041573235.1 Sulfitobacter sp.
ACTTACGAATGGTCTTCTTCAGAACCGGATGCGTAAAGCGGCGCTCGACGGATACGGTGACTGTTTGCATGTTGGCGTCCGAGGTTACGGTGCCGGACAGGATACGCTTGGGCATGTCAGGGCTCCTCTTACGCGTCTGTGGCCGCAGCAGCGGCTTTCTGGTTCAATACGGTCTTGACCCGTGCGGCGTCACGTTTGACCGCGCGCAGGCGTGCCGGGTTTTCCAACTGACCGGTGGCCTGCTGGAAACGCAGGTTGAACGCTTCTTTCTTCAGGGAAACAAGCTCATCCCGAAGCTGGTCGGGGGTCTTGTCATGCAGTTCTTTGGCAATCATGCCTTTTCCTTTCAACATCACCAGAGGGCCCCTTCTGGGTGACCTGTGATTCTGGTGGAGTGGGTCCGAAGTGCGCCGTATAGGGGGCTTTGGTATATCGCGCAACCCCCTGCGGACAAAGCGGTGGCGCGTTCGCGGTACAGGCGTCCGGAGACGCTTGCCCGGCTCCACGGCACCTGCTTGAGAAACCCGGCGCACGGGCATGCCCATCCCGCTGGCCATCACCCCGGTCCTGACGTGGCCAGAGGGACCAATTCCCCCTCGCCAAGTGCGCCGCCACGCAGTATCAAGCGCACATGTCAGACATAAAAACGCTTTTCGCCACCCGCCTGTACCACGCCCCCCTGGGGGGCGCCATTGACACCAACGAGCTGGAAGCATCGTGCTATTCCATCGCCGAAGACGATGATGCGGGGCAAGCGTGGTGCGAAGAGAACGGATTTCCCGGCTATACGTCCTACGCCTCGCTCACCGATCTGGGCTGGCGGTTTCCGATCTTTGCCGAAGTGATCAAACAGCTTGATGCGCATATCGCGGAATTTGCCGAGGATCTTCAGTTCGATCTGGACGGTCGCGCACTCAAGCTTGAGGACATCTGGATCAACATCCTGCCCGAAGGCGGCATTCACACCGGCCACCTGCATCCACATTCCGTGATTTCCGGGACGACCTATGTCGCCATGCCCGACGGCGCCAGCGCCATCAAGTTCGAGGACCCCCGCCTGCCGATGATGATGGCGGCCCCCGGTCGGCGCAAGGATGCCCGCGAAGAGATGAAACAGTTTGCCTACGTCGCGCCCAAGGTGGGCGATGTGCTGCTGTGGGAAAGCTGGCTGCGCCACGAGGTCCCGATGAACATGTCCGAAGACGACCGCATTTCGGTCAGCTTCAACTACGCCTGGAGCTAGAACCCGCTCTAGAACAGGATCGTGCACCCAAGCGTGACACGCAGCGCGCCGACGAGATCCTCGACCGTTTCCGCGCTCACGTATTTTCCGCCCGTGCGATCCGCCAGGCATCGCGACACCGCTTCGGCCTGCGCATATTCGCTCTCGCCCTCGCTGGTCCAAGCAAAGTAATCGCCCCGCACCTTGAACCCGATGACGTGAACGGTGGTATCTGCCCCCTCGGCGGCAAGCTGCGCGGCAAGCTGGCAGGGCGCGCCGCCGCAGGTTTCCTTTCCGTCGGTGACAAGAACGATGGTGGCGGGCCGCGCCTCATGTTCCAGCGCCCGCGCCGCGAGCGCTACGGCGTCCGTCAGCGCGGTCGAACCTTCGGGGATCAGATCGTCTACCGCGGCGATGATGTCCGACGCTGCGTTGGCCCTTGGCTGGAACCGCAGGGTCACGCCGGTGCACATATCCGCCCCGCCAGGCCCATAGACCACCAACCCCAGCTTCCTGCTTTGCGCCACCTCGGGCAGGATGTCGCGCATCGCCCGCCGCGCCTCGAAAATGCGCGGCTCG
>JBFFQZ010000368.1:0-1768 GCA_041573235.1 Sulfitobacter sp.
CACCAGCATCGGCATCGAGACAGGAACCTGAACGGCGGGCATCTGCCCGGTCATCGCCAGCACGGCTACCGGTCCGCTGACCATCCCGGCCAGCACTGCGGCACGCCATGACCAGTCAGACAGACCCGTAGGCTGCAGGAACCCGGCAAGGATACCGGTTGCCCCCATGACGCGGCCCAGCGTCGCCATCAGCAGAACGGCGGCCAGCCCGATCAGCGTGCCTCCGAAGAGGGATTGAAGCGGTGTGAATGCAGTTTCGATCATGATGATGTACCTGTCCGAATGCTTTGAAAGGGATTCGCCGGGCAGAACCCGGCCACGAAGGTCGCCCGCATCACGCGGCCGAAGGTTGAGGACCTGCTGGCGTGCGGACCCAAAAGCAGGACGCGGCCTGCCAACAGGGGCAGAACACGGCCAACCGGTCCTAGATTCGTTGTCATTTCAGGGTCTCCTGTAAGTATTGGAGCAACTATAGACCTTCGGGCCCCGAGGTTCAGTGACAATGTCACCAAGTATTCGATAATATCTATGTGTTGTGATTTGCCAACTTCGTGAGCTGCGCCCGGTCCAGCAGATTGACCCGTCCCCGCGACTGCGCAATCCAACCACGCCGCTGGAATTCCTGTAGCTGCCGCGAGATGACCTCGCGCGCGGTTCCAAGTTCGACGGACAGCTTTTGATGCGTCGTCGCGACCGAGTTGCCGGCGGCGGAAAGCTCAAGCAACTTGTCGGCAAGCCGCACGTCCAGACGTTGAAACGCCACCTCGTCGATCATCAGGAACAGATCTGTGATGCGTCTGGAAAACGCGGCGAACACGAAATCGCGAAAGGATTTGGACTGGGCGACAAGCTCATCGAACATGTTGCGCGGCACGGCGGCGGCGGTCACCGTCGTTTCAGCGATCCCGTGGGCCGAGTAATCCTCGTAGGCCAGCAGGCAGGCGGTGGTCAGAACGCAGCTTTCGCCCGCATGGATGCGGTAGAGGACAATTTCATGGCCGGTGTCCGACACTTGCTGAACCCGGACCGTTCCCTCAAGAAGAAACAGCATGTTTTCGGGGGATTTGCCGGGGCCGAAGATCGTGCTGCCCTCCGGCACTGTCACGATGGTGCTGCGTTTCAGAAGCGTCTCCTTCGTCGCAGGCTCAAGCTGCGACAGCCCCGGAAAACGCTCCACCCATTCAGTCGTTACGGTCATTGTCTGGCTGCCTCCACATGCGCACGGTCGCCGGTTCCCGCGTTTTCTGTAACACCCACACCATGTGCGGCAGCGTCAACACATGTCAGACCATGAGAGCAGGCAAGGCTGCGCAGGGTATCGTGATCGGGCGTCGAAAGAGCCCCCGACCGAACGGCGTCGCTCCAAAAGCTGGTCAGTGTCATCGCGCGCCTTGCTGCTGTTCAAAGACATACAAGAAATGGTGCATCATTGGTAAGCCCGAAATGCAAACAGACTTTTGACATTTCTTTGATCAACCCGTGAAATCCAACATTCCATGACCCCACCGCCCGCGCCATGATCAACGGCTGCGGCGCTTTCGCCGGTGAGGCAAAGGTCATGGCCCGGTAATTAACATAATCATGCTTATCCTACACATCCAAGGGGCCGGGTAGATTCACATTCGAAGTTCGAATTCTATCTTAAAACCGAATGTTGCGCGGAGGAATACGAATGGGACACTGCTACCCTCACCTGAGTTTGGAAGAACGCCGCAAGATTGCCAAGTGGCGTGAAGCCAAAATGCCGATCCCAGAGATCGCGGATCGG
>JBFFQZ010000369.1:0-1717 GCA_041573235.1 Sulfitobacter sp.
ACTGGATCACCGGGCTGGATCAAAGCCCGATGCTGACGCTGGTGATGATCCTGCTGGCCTATGCGGTGCTGGGGATGTTCATGGACGCGATCGGGATGCTGCTGCTGACCCTGCCGGTGGTCTATCCGGCGGTGATGGCGCTCAATGGTGGTGAATTCGTGTCCGCTGCCGACAGCACCTTCGGCATGTCTGGCCCGATGTGCGCGATCTGGTTCGGCATCCTGGTTGTGAAGATGGCCGAGTTTTGCCTGATCACGCCGCCGATCGGTCTGAACTGCTTCGTGGTGGCGGGCGTGCGCGACGATCTGAGCGTGCAGGACGTGTTCAAGGGGGTGACGCCGTTCTTCATAGCCGATGCCGTCACCATAGCGCTTCTTGTTGCCTTCCCGGCCATCGTGCTGTGGCTGCCGGGGCAGGCGTAACGGCGCGCATCCCGAGGCGAAGTTCGCCCTGAATATTGGAAAATACCGCCTGCCCCCCGGGGCGGGCGGTTTGTCTTTTAGGAGGCATGTGCGGGGCGGGAAGCATGCGTAATTGGGCTGACCCTGCTCTAAGGTCGAGCTCCCGATAAGATCTCAGCATTGCTGTGAGAATAGGGAGACAGAAAATGGAATACTTCGTTGGTTTGGATGTGTCGCTTCGGTCTTGCGCGCTTTGCATTGTGGACGGTCGTGGCAAGGTTTGCATGGAGCGAGAGCTCCCGTGTGAGGTCGATGAAATCGCCAACTGCCTGAGTGCGTTCGGCGCCCCAATCGTGCGGATCGGCTTTGAGGCTGGTGCGCTGAGCCAGCACCTTTTCTTCGGCCTGCAAGACAAGGGTTTCGAGATCGTGTGCATGGAAGCTCGCCAGGTCAGTGCTGCACTTTCAGCGATGCGGAACAAGACGGACAAGACGGACGCCAAGGGCATTGCCCAGATTTTGCGGACGGGTTGGTTCAGCCCGGTGCATACGAAGAGCCGGGAGGCGCACGGGCTACGGGCCCTGCTGAGCACCAGAAAGGCCTTGCTGAAGAAAACAATGGACTTGGCAAACGAGGTGCGTGGATTGCTGAAGATATTCGGTGTTCGCCTTCCCCGGACCGTCAAGCACGGTAGCTTCGACGGTCTCGTGAGGCCCATGATCGAGATGGATGAAGTTCTCGCGCACGCGGTCATTCCGTTGCTCGATGCACGTGCCGTCCTGTTCCAGCATTATCTTGAACTGGATCGACGGGTGAAGCGTGCGGCGTCGCAAGACGAGGTCTGCATGCGGATGATGACGGTGCCTGGTGTAGGCCCGATCGCTGCTCTGACATTCAAAGCAGCGGTCGATGACCCCAATCGGTTCAAACGTTCTCGCACAGTAGCCGCGCACTTTGGTCTCACGCCGAGGCGATACCAATCCGGCGAACACGACAACCCAGGTCGCATCTCCAAAGCCGGTGATCAGAATGTCCGAGCGACGCTCTACGCTGCCGCAAATGCGTTGCTCATGCGAACGATGGCCGGATCGCAGATCAAGTCTTGGGGCATGCGCCTCATGCGCACCAAAGGCCGCCGCCGTGCCGTCGTCGCGGTTGCTCGCAAACTGGCCGTCCTTTTACATCGGATGTGGATCGACGGCACAGAATTCCGTCAGGAAAAAGTGGGAGGCCAGGCATGACCCAATAGCCCACCACCTAACCTGAACGGGGTCGTCCATCCGGACGAGGTGAGTGGATGAATCCGAAAATGACTG
>JBFFQZ010000370.1:0-1549 GCA_041573235.1 Sulfitobacter sp.
ACCAGTCGGGGTCGACACCCAACGCCTTGTGAAAGGCCGGGCGCTGATGGTCGCGCACATACATCGTGGAATAGACCGCGGTGAGGAAGAACTTGATCCACAGCACGTTGATGCCCGAGGTCAGCTTGGGGTCGGTCTTCATCAGAAGGGCGAAGGCCTCACCATGGCTGAACTCGTCGTTGCACCATTCCTCGAACCATTTGAAGATCGGGTGGAAGCGGTGCTCGGGATGCGCTTCCAGATGCCGGAAGATCGTGATGTAGCGCGCATAGCCGATCTTTTCCGACAGGTAGGTGGCGTAATAGATGAACTTGGGCCTGAAATAGGTGTATTTTTTCTTTTGCGTCAGAAAGCCAAGGTTCACGGCAACGCCCGCCTCGCGCAGGGCATCGTTGATGAACCCGGCATGACGCGCCTCGTCGCGCGCCATAAGCTGGAAAAGCTGCGTGATGTCGGCATTGCTGCCCCGGCGCTTCATTTCCTTGTAAAGCACGCAACCCGAGAATTCGGCGGTGCAGGAACTGATCAGGAAATCAAGGAATTCCTTTTTCAGCTGCGGCTCCATCCCATCCCAATCGACATGATCCCAGTTCTCGTTCTTCTTGAAATGTCCGCGGTTCGGGTCGCTCTGCATCTGGGCGATCAGCTTGTCCCAGTCTTCGCGCACCGGCGTCACATCGACGGCATCCAGTTCGTCGAAATCCGTGGTGTAAAAGCGCGGCGTCAGCAGGGTATCCTGCATGGCAACTTGCGTCGCGGCTTCGCTGTCGAATTTTTCCTGCGCGGCTTCCTGGGTGGCCAGGGCCTCTTCGACGGTCAGCGCATCTGCGGAATGAACATTCATAGCGTCACCTCCTCGGAGAACGAGAATTCGCACAGCTCCATGAATTCGAAGTCACCCGTCAGGCGGGTCCAGAGCCGCTCAAGCTTGCTGGCGCGGATGATCGTGGCTTCGCGATCCTCGATCACCACCTCGCCATAGGGGGCCATGATCTGTGGCCCATGCACCTTGACCTCGTCGCCGGGATAAATCACGGCGCCATTGTTGAATTTCACGTGCGCGTGCAGGCTTTCGAACCTGTGACTTACCTCGACGGTGCAAGGCGCGCTTTCAAAGTCTTTCGTCAACAGTCCCATATCGATTCCCTTTTCGATGTCAGTCCAGCAGCCTGGCGAAGGCCCTGGTGTTTGTAAGCCCGAACCCCATGAGGTCCGCGCTCCATCCTGTCGTGTCGTCATAGATGGCAATACGATTGCCTTGCGTGCGGACAAGCCGCACGGGTCCGTCAAGGGCGACACCATGCTTGGTGCGTTCGCGCACCAGAACCCGGTAGACACCCGAAATGAATCCGCCCTGTTCGGGCGTCAGTTCAGCGATCACCTGTCCGTTGGCATCCAGAACCCGGGCCGCACCGCTCATGTCTCCCGACAGGATGATGACCCGCTCTGCCACCACGGGCAGGACCGGTGGGGTTGCCTCCAGCGGACGATCCGTCAGGCGTGCCATCGCCACAAGTGCGAGGCAGACCAGAACCAGTGCGGTCAGGGC